>NZ_JBIIVN010000012.1:0-28139 GCF_044339385.1 Collimonas sp.
TGAACTCCGCCGTGTACATCTGTTTTGGTATCTTCTTCATTGCTGGTCTTTCCAAAGGATCGTTGATTTTACGTTACCTATGGAAGACTAAATTTCGGGGGAAGCTCATTATGCATATCTATCGCCACCGGCATTGTTCGCAGTTTGCCGCAGCCAGCTTGACTATGTTTTTCTCCCTTGTGTTGGACGTTGCCACTGTTGCCGATGTTGCTCATGACCGGCAAGGAGCGTGCGCATGATGCTCGCTATCGCCTTGTTGCTTGGCTCAGCCGTCGTCATCTATTTGTCGTGTGAATATTTTGTTAACAGTATCGAATGGGTCGGGCGCCGCCTCGGCATCGCGCAAAGTGCCGTAGGTACGGTGCTGGCGGCATTTGGCACGGCGCTGCCGGAAAGCGTGGTGACTTTCGTCGCGGTGGTGTTCGGACGCGACCCTGCACACCGCGAAATCGGTGTCGGTGCCGCACTGGGTGGGCCGTTGGTCTTGGCGACCATCGCTTATGCGGTGGTCGGCCTGATGTTTGTACTCAATCGCAAGAAGCTCGGCGTTATCTTGTTGTCGGCTAGTGCCGCTCAGCGCTTGAGTCGCGATCAGGCTTGGTTCATTGCCATCTTCCTGCTCAAGGTCGGTCTGGGCTTGTTGGCATTCACTCTCAAGCCTTGGCTTGGCATTCCTTTCCTGCTGGCTTACGGCCTGTATATATGGGGTGAAATACGCAAGCCAGGTGATACCGATGCTGAGGCGCATGCCCTTGAACCGCTGAAATTCCGGCCGCATGAGCCGCAGCCCGGCCTTGGCTGGGCGTTGTTGCAGACACTGGTGGCGCTGACGGTGATTTTTCTGAGTTCGCAATTGTTTGTGCGTCAACTGGGGGAAATCTCGCCTTGGCTCGGCATTTCGCCGCAATTGACGGCACTGCTGCTCAGTCCGATAGCGACCGAACTGCCGGAAATTCTTAATGCCGTGATTTGGGTGCGCCAGGGTAAGCAGGTGCTGGCGCTCAGCAACATTAGCGGCGCCATGATGATTCAGGCCAGTATCCCGACCGCGCTGGTGCTTATCTTCACGCCGTGGATGCTGGGGCCGGCACTGGTGTGGGCTGCTGCGATCACCATGCTGTCGATGTTGGGGCTGTATCTGTTGCTGCGCAACGGTATGCTCACCGGTGGGCGGCTGACACTGTTCGGCTCGCTGTATCTGTTGTTTGCCGCCGGTTTAGGGGTGATCGGCGTGCATTGAGTGAGATCAGTCGCGTGCGCCGAGTGCAATCACGGCCGCGCCTGTCAACGCCAGTGCGGCGCCCAGCAGATCGCTCCATCTGGGTGTAACGCCATCGACGCCCCATAGCCAGACGATAGCGGTGGCGATATAAACCGCGCCGTAGGCCGCATATACGCGGCCGCTGGCGATCGGATGCAGCGTCAGCAGCCAGACGAATGCCAGCAGGCTGAGCAGCGCCGGCAGCAGTAGCCAGACAGACCCCTTGCCCGACAGCCAGAGCATGGGCAGGTAACAGCCCAGCAATTCAGCCACGGCGGTCAGCAGGAACAATCCAAATGTTTGGGTGATGGTTAGCATGAAATTGATCGATTTTAAACTGTCTTTGGCAGCCGTATCCGGGGTTTATGCGCGTTTCTTGAACGCAGTTGCCAAGCCAAATCATAACAGCCGCCACCGATGAGGCTGCCCGATACCTTGGTTGTTGAGAGTACTTTAAGCGGCATGACGCAAAATCCAAGCGTTTGCGAAAAGGTCACAAAGACAATTAAATGCCGCTTTTCGTTGAATGCAATGCAGCAATCCGGTAGCTGAATTACACTGTCGTCATTGACTTAACAGCTTTATGTATCGTCATCATTTGGCCAACATGCGGCAAGCCGTTGGACTGACCGGCGGTGAGTGAAAAATTTTTAGAAAAGGTAAATCCAAATGGGCTCAAAAGACGCATTGCAAACTGTCGCCGCTGGCGTATTGTCAGAACGTCCCAGCCGGGCGGAGGCGGAATCGGCGATTCGCACTTTACTACGCTGGGCTGGCGACGATCCTGATCGCGAAGGCTTGCTGGATACACCGGCACGCGTGGCGCGCGCTTATGAAGAATTTTTTGCCGGCTACAGCAAGGATCCGGTTGAGATTCTTTCAACGACTTTTTCCGAAGTCGAAGGCTACGATGAAATGGTGGTGTTGACCGATATCCGTTTCGAGAGCCACTGCGAGCATCACATGGCGCCGATCATCGGCAAAGCGCACGTCGCTTATTTGCCGGACCGTCGCGTAGTGGGGATTTCCAAATTGGCCCGGCTGGTGGATATTTTTGCCAAGCGCTTGCAGATTCAGGAAAAGATGACAGTACAGATTGCCGACACTCTGCAGCAAGTATTGTTGCCCAAGGGAGTTGCAGTGATGATTGAGGCCTCGCACGGTTGCATGACCACGCGCGGTGTCCACAAGCCTGGCACCAGCCTGGTGACCAGCCGCATGCTGGGCGCGTTCCGCGACGATCCGTCGACCCGGCGCGAATTCATGAGCATCGTCAGCCAGAAGCGTAGCGGCTGATTCCGCGTCGTCGGAGCGGCATGCCTGCCCGAGCCTCGCCGGGCAGGCGGCTCAGCGCGCTGATCCTTCTTTGTCGCCGTGGCCGGTAACCCGGGCCAGCATTGCGCGTGCCACCACACCGCGTGCCAGATACCAGTAGAGCCAGATTACCGCGGCCGACAACAGTGCAAATCCCATCATTCCTGCATGCAGGTAAAACACCTTGTAAAGCTCGATGCCGACGCCGTATAGCGTCATGTTGATCATGCCCATGGTGGCCGCGACGGTAGCTTTGGAGACCGCGCTTTCGGTCAACGCGAAGCGGATCATGACCGCTGCCGACAAGCCTTCGCCAAATGCGATTACGCTGATGGCGGCCACCAGGAAATAGGGTCTGTCGAGGAATGCGGCGCCTAGCAGCATGATCGCCAGCCCGGTGCCGATCGGGTACAGCGCCAGCTTGACTGAGCTGCCGAGGCGCCAGCGGTCTACCTGGCGCGCCAGCACCAGATTGCCGGCGATCAGACAGCCGAACACCGGGATTTGCCAGTAGCCGTATTCGACCAGGCTCAAATGCCCATCTGTCACCAGGATAACCGGCGACATGGCGATCCAGCCGATCAACGGAATCGCCAGCAAGGGCATGCACATCGCCGCCTTGATGAAATGCAGGTTGCCGACTACTTCACGATAGTCATGCAGGATCTGCCTCATAGGCAGTTTTTCCTTGCGTGGCTTGACGGTTTCCGGCATGTGCCGGGCCAATCCTATCAATGACACCGAAGCGATCCCGGCGATGAAGACGAACACCATGCGCCACGGCAGGATTTCGATCATGAAGGCGCCTGCAACCGGCCCGATCAGCGGTGCGATCAGCGCTACATTGGCCATCAGCGCGGTGACGCGGATCGCTGCCTTTTCCTCAAACGCTTCCTGAACTACAGCGTAGCCGACCGAGGAAATGAAGCACAAACCCATACCTTGCAGCACCCGTAGCGTGATGAAACTCTCGATGCTGGTCGAGAGCAGCGTGGCGAGGCAGGCCAGGATGAAAAACAGCGCGCCGCCCAGCATGACGGGACGCCGTCCGATACGGTCCGATAATGGCCCGAACAACCATTGGAATATGGCGCCGCCGATGAGGAACGCGGTCATCGCAGAAGTCACCCAGGCCGCGCTGGCGCCGAATTCCTGGGTTACCGTCAACATCCCCGGCTGGATCATGTCGTTGGCGATGTAGACCGAAAACTCAAACAACACCAGAGCTAGCGGGAACATTAGTGTGGCGCGGCTGAGAGTAGAGATTTTTTGCATTGTTCTGTTCTGGATGAAACTGTCCTGCAAACGTAACGGCATCAGACAGTGCCGAGTGCAGGATCTTGAGTTTGTGGAGTGGAGTGTTGATCCGACGTCGCACCGCTTGCATGGGACGTCTGCTGCGGCTTCACTTATTCATTTTACTTATTCATTTTACTTATTCATTGATGTGCCGTTTCAGCTCACGCGGTGCGCCATGCATCATTTAATCGAGCCGTTTTCCCAGTCCGGATCTGCGCCGACTTCTCGGCCAGAAAGTTGAGCATGAGGCGCAGGATGGCAGGCATTTGGCGGCGCGAAGCATAGACGCGGTAAATATTCAGGTAAATATTCAGGTAAATGGACATTCTCGCATTGTTTTAGATCATTGTAATATTGTTTCTTTTATCACATTTTGAGGTGTACATGAACAAACGCACTTTATTCGGCTGGTTCCTGACAATGGTCTTTGGTCTTGCGTTAGCCAGCTGTGCCGATGCCCCGCAGCCGCTCAAGCTGGAGGTTTATAATCCGGGCGCCAATGGCATGTTCCAGGTATCGTCGGAATTAATCAGCGGCAGCAACGACGCAATTCTGATCGATGCCCAATTTGAACGGGCCAATGCCGCCCAATTGGTAAAGAAGATCCAGGATAGCGGCAAAAAACTGACCACGATCTATATCAGCCACGGCGATCCGGATTATTATTTTGGACTTGAAGTGCTCAAGGAGGCCTATCCTGATGTGAAGATTCTGGCACCGGCGCCGGTGGTCGCCCACATCAGGGCAACCATGGACGCCAAGCTGGCGTTCTGGGGCCCCGAGCTTGGCGCTGAGGCGCCTCGGCGGCTGATTGTGCCGGAGCCGTTGCAGGGCAATGCGCTGACACTGGAAGGCCGCAAGCTGGAAGTGATCGGCCTGGACGGCGCCAGCCCGAATCGCACCTTTGTCTGGATTCCTTCGCTGAAGGCAGTGGTTGGGGGTGTGCTGGTTGAAGGAAATCAACATGTCTGGATTGCCGACTCTCAGACTTACGAAGCCCGTCAGCAATGGCTTAAGATGCTCGACAAGATCGAAGCGTTGCAGCCAACGGTAGTGGTGCCGGGACACTTCCGGGCCGGTGCGCCGCAGAACCTCGAATCGCTGCGTTTTACCAGAAATTATCTGAAGACGTATGAATTGGAAAGCGCCAGGACCAAGGACTCTGAGGCCCTTATCGCAGCGATGAAAAAACACTATCCGAATTTGGATGGCGAGTCCTCTCTGGAGGTCAGCGCCAAGGTGACTAAAGGTGAAATGGAATGGTGAACGAAGGGATGAACGAAGGGATGAACGAAGGGATGAACGAAGGGATGAATGAAGGGCGCAGTGAGGTCGTGAACGGCCCGCCATGCAGCGACACAGCATGCCCGGTTCCAGGCGCGCTGACGGCCGGCGCAGCTGACAAGGTGCTGCACTATATCTACGACCCGTTATGCGGCTGGTGCTACGGCGTGGCAACATTGTTGCAGGAGGCGCGTCAGATCGAAGGACTTGGCATCGTGATGCATGGCGGGGGGATGATGATCGGCCATCACCGCAGGCAGGTCAGCGCGACATTCCGCAGCTACTTGATACAGCACGATCATCAGATTGCGACCATGACCGGTCAGGTATTCGGTGATGCCTATTTCAACGGCCTGTTGCTCGACAATACGACAATCTTTGATTCTGAACCGCCGACTACCGCCATCCTGGCTGCCGACCATCTGGCCGGAAAGGGCTTGGAGTTGCTCAAGCGGATCCAGCATGCGCATTATGTACTGGGCTTGCGGGTTGCCGATGTTGTGGTGCTGCGCGATCTGGCAGTAGCGGTTGGCTTGGATTTGGCGCAGTTCGACCGCGCCTTCGCCGAACTTGGCGGTGCGCCGACACAAGCCCACATCACCCGCAGCCGGACTTTATTGACAGAGCTCGGCGGGCTTGGATTTCCCACTTTTGCGTTGCAGCGCGGTGAGCGCATCGAGATGCTGGATACCGGCCGTTTTCTGGGCAAGGTGGAAGCCTGGAAGGCTGTCCTGAGTACATAAACCGCTGCCGCTGTGGAATAGAGAAGCCTGCGCAAGTTAATCTTGTGCAGGTTTTTTATTTCTCGTTAGAATTTTCATTAGTCACATTTCTACAATAAAAAGAAACATTTCCTTGTTGCATTTAGTTGTCTATTTGCGGTCATTTATTGATGATTATTTGCTATATAACGCGAAAATTAACGATATTTCATGATGTAAGGCAACAACAAAAAATCATTATTTAACGTTTCATGTCGTCCGGGTATTGTGTTGAATAATCTCGAAAGGTATGTTTGCAAGCACTTTTTTGATTTTGTAATTTGACGTAAAGCACCAGGGCTAGATCGGGTCCGGATGTGTGTTTGCTGCAAGTTAATACTCCGGGCAAATTTATGAATCGCCAACTCGTAGCGCGCTTTCCCCTCTCCGTTGTCTCAATCGCCGTGATGACCATGTTGTCGGCATGCGGCGGTGGCGGCGGCGGTTCTAGTCCGTCCTCAGGCACCCAGGTGCCGGTTCCAACGACCACGCCTGGTTCGCCCGGCAGCGCGCCCACCGTCGGCGCATCGTTGCTAAATCCGGCCGATCCCAGCAATGCTGTGGCGGCCAAGGCACGCGGCATCGTCGGTGCTGGCGTTATCGTGGGTATTATCGATACCGACTTCAATGTCGCCGACCCCGATCTCGGCGGCCGCCTTATCAAGACCGTGTACAGCAGCGGCGGCGCCGGGAATCCTCATGGCAGCGAGGTGGCGGAGGCGTTGGGTGGCAGCAGCTACGGTGTGGCGCCTGGGGTGACGATGTTGGGCGCAGCGGTCGGTACCGGCGGCGACAACGTCTCGTTTGGCAGCCCTGTATACCAAGACTTGTTCAACAAGGGGGCGCGCATCTTCAACCAGTCGAATGCTTCCGGTTCAATTGCAACACCGGCTGGCAACGCGCTGGCCTTCTACAATATCTATCAGCCATCCGTAACGCAGGGCAGCTTGTTCATTTGGGCTGCCGGTAACGATGCCAGCGCTCATCCGTCGCTCACCGCAGGATTGCCGGCGCTGTACCCTGATTTGCAAAAAGGCTGGCTGGCAGTGGTGGCGGTGAATGCCGCTGGCGGCGCGCAAGGTTACAGCAGCAGCGATACCAAGCCTGGCGTGATCTCCAGCCATTCCAACCGGTGCGGCGAAGCAGCCAACTGGTGCTTGGCTGCGCCTGGCGATTTTATTGCGCCGAGCAGCGGCACCCGGGTTTACGGCACTTCGTTCGCCACACCAGCGGTGACCGGCGCCGCGGCGCTGGTGCAGCAAGTGTTTCCATGGATGAGCGCCGACCAGATCCGTCAGACTATCTTGTCGACGGCCACCAGCATGGGCGACAGCGCCACTTACGGCTGGGGATTATTGAACGCCAGCAAGGCCGCTAACGGTCCAGCTCTGTTCGATACGCGGCTCACGCTGGGTGGCAATTTCACCGCCAAATTTGATGCAGTCAGTGCCACCTTCAGCAACGATATCGGCGGCAACACCGGTTTGCTCAAGGACGGCAGCGGCACCTTGACCTTGTCCGGCAATAATACCTATAGCGGCACCAGCGAAGTGCTCAAGGGCACACTCAATGTGACCGGTGCGGTCGCTGCCGGCGTTACCATCGACAGCGCCGGTATCTTGTCCGGCGACGGTGGCCGGGTTGGCGGCAGTGTGCTCAACAACGGTCGTGTGACCAACGCAGGAAACGGCATCAGCATCGCCGGCAACTATACGGCTTCGTCCAGCGCGGTGCTGGCCAATCAGTTCAACACCACGTTAAACGTCGGCGGCAGCGCGACACTCGGCAGCTCGCATCTGGTGGCGATGACGCCGGCCGGTAGCAGCGATCCGTCCGGCTATGTGACGCAACAGGTTGGCGTCAAGGGCAAGGTGCTGGCAGCGGCCGGTGGTGTTTCAGGGCGATTCAGCGATGTTTCGTTCGAACATGACGGCGCCGCCTTCAACCCAGGTACTTTCCTCAATGCGACGCTGGCGTACAGCGCCAATCAAGTTGACCTGGCCATTGGCCGCAACAATGTCAGTGCGCTGGCGGCGCAATCTTTCGCCGCCGATCCAACCCGCACCAGCAGTGCCGCCAATCTGGAGCAAGGCCTCCAGGTCGCAGATCAGTTGGTCGCCAGCGGCAACGCCGGCGGCAGCAACGCCGCTTTCGTCGCCAGCGCGGCGGCGCTTGAACGCACTGCAAATATAGCCGCTGCGGCGCAGGTGCTGGATAGTTTATCCGGGCAAATTTATGCTTCGTCTCAAGCACTGACATTCCAGCAATCGCAAGCCATCAACCGCGATTTGTCGAACCGTTTGTCGCTATTGGGCGGTAATGCAGCAGGGCAGGCCACGGCTGGTCTGTGGGCCAGCGTGATCGGTGCCAGCGGCAAGCTGGGCCAGGCGGGTTATTCCTCCGCCGATACCTCAACCTGGGGCGGCCAGTTTGGCTTCGATACGCAGTTGAGTGACAACGCAATCGTTGGCTTGGCGCTGTCCTATTCGCAAAGCAAGGCCAGCTTCGATCGCTTCGGCGGCGCCTCCGATAGCCAGTACAGCGGCTTATCGCTGTACGGCCGCTATGCATTGAGCAACGATGGCATTTATGTCTCCGGCCGCGCCGGTGTGGCGGCCGTGACCAGCAAGATCAACCGCATTGCAATCCTCGGTAGTGAGGTCGACAGCCTGTCCTCCAGCCATACCGATAGCATGATCTCAGCCTATGCCGAAATCGGGTACGTGCGCAACCTGTCGGCGCCGGCGGCGCTGACGCCGTTCGTCGGCATCAGCGTTGACCGTCTCAAGCGCGGCGGCTTTAGCGAAGCCGGCAGTGCCTTTGGCCTGACTGCCGGCAGCAATTCTTATCAACAGACTGCGAGCGTATTGGGTTTGCGTGGCGATGCAAAAGTCGGCTGGTTCGGCGGCGATACCAACCTGCAAGCCTATGCTGCCTGGCAGCATGCGTTCAATGACGGTAGCCTCGGTTTCAACGCCGCCTTTGTCGGCACGCCGGCAGCCGGGTTCACCGTGCAGGGTATCGGCCTGGCGCGCAACAGCGGTTGGGCTGGCCTTGGCGTCAGCACTGTCGTCAACCGTGCGTGGCGCTGGTACGGCAATTACGATGCACAGTTCGGCAAGGGTGGTGTGGTGAATAATGTATTCTCGGCCGGCGCGCGGATGGCTTTTTAAATTCGTCGCTGCATAAAAACGGCCCGTATCACTCATCAGAGTTGTACGGGCCGTTTTGCTTGCTGTTGTGTGTTAGGCGACTGCTTTGAGCTTGTTGGACTCGGTATTGCTGGCCGGCGCAAAACCGGCATGGCCGCTGGTATGGCTGGCATAGAAGTGGCCGAAGCGGTTCGCCAGAAAATCTACCAGCGTTGCTTGCTCCTGGCGCACGAAACCGCTTTGCGGCAAAACCCCAGTGACCACCAGATCGACCATGGCGCAAATGCCGGCGGCGGTGGTCAGTTGGATCGCCGACAGCAACTGGCCGTTGACGTGCTGGCTGTAGATCTTCTTGGCATAGGTTTCCTGCTCAAGACGACCGTCCCGCATGCCGCTGACACTGACGAAAGTCAACGCCACATCTTGTTTGGTGATCGGGATCGAGTTTTCCAGCACCTCCTTGAGGATCGGACGGCGCTCCAGTTTGCCCAGTCGCAGGTCGCGCACCAGAATCTTGATGATGTCGCGATGGCCGGGATAGCGCACGGTCTTGTAGTCGAGGTTCTGCACCCGGTCGCGCAGGCTCTCGCACAGCGTGCCCAGGCCGCCCGAGGTATTGAAGGCTTCATAGTCGATGCCGTCCAGCGAGAAATGCTCCAACTCTTCCAGTGGCGAGGTTTCGCGCAGGATGCCGTCGACAATCGCCTCGCACGGATTGCAGTATTCGTTGATCAGGCCGTCGGTACTCCAGGTCAGGTTGTACTTGAGCGCATTGCTGGGGAAAGTCGGCAGTGCGCCAACCCGCATTTTGACGTCATGCAGTTGCTCGAAGCGGCTTGCGACATCGTTGGCGACAATCGAAATGAAGCCCGGCGCCAGCCCGCATTGCGGCACGAAAGCGGTGTTCGAATCCTGTGCCAGCAACTTGACGAAGCGGGTGCTTTCGACATCTTCGGTCAGGTCGAAATAATGCGCGTTGGCCTCCTCAGCCGCCGCCGCGATGACCGGCGTCAGGAAATACGGGCAGGCCGACAGCGCGACGTCATGGCCGTTGATGAGCTTGGTGACGGTCGGCGAATGCGAGATATCGGCCAGTATCGTGGTGACGTTGGGGAAGCCGGCTTGCTCCACATATTGCAGCCGTTGCGGATCGCGGTCTGCCACGGTCAACATGTAATCGCCGGTGTGGGACAGCAGGTTAAGGATGGCATCGCCGATTTTACCGGCGCCCAGAAGTATCAGTTTGGTAGTCATGTCTGTCGCTCACATTGTTATCAAGACGTGCTGACGCAAAACTTTCTGGCGCGGTTGCATCTCACGATCATACAAACTGTATGGTTTATTTGTCGATACACATGGCCAGCACGGATGCGCCGCAGTCCCTATGATTTATTGGTGTGCCGCCAATGCCGAGCGGCTCTTTGCGCACTCGATCCGATTGTTGCCTGACTGCTGTAGCCATTGTAAATTTAAGCAAAGTCAGATAATAGAGTGTAAATAGTCGTCAAAATGTATAATTTCGATACATTTTGACGAAAAATAGAGATGGATTGTCGCCATGAGAGAAAAGCTCGATGAAGTCGACCATAAAATACTGGCCTTGCTGATGGATGATGCGCGTCTGTCGATGGCAACCATCGCCAAGCGCGTCGGCATCGCCCGCACCACGGCGATTGCGCGGTTGGCGGCGATGGAAAAGAAGGGGGTGATTGCCGGTTATGGCGTGCGACTGGACCTGGAGCTGTATCAGTCGGCAGTGCGTGCCTACGTCGGTATCTCTATCGATTCGCGTAACGCGCCGCTGCTGGTGCAGCAATTACAGAAAATGTCCCAGGTGGAAACTTTGTGTGCGGTCAGTGGTGTTATCGATTACATGCTGACCTTGCGTTGCCAGTCCACCGACGAACTGGACCGCCTGCTGGATCAGATTGGCGCGATGGAAGGGGTGCGGCATACGTCGACTTCAATCATTCTCAGCAAGCGCATCGATCGTGCACCGATTTAAATGGCCTTAGCCAAGATGTCATGCCGCAGTGCAGCAGATATGTCATTTATCTATAACAGGTATTCGAATAATAAAGCAGACATGAATGCTGCACTGCCATATGGTTACACCTGTCTCCTCCAACACCCCCTAAGGTTTGGATTCAACCCGCTACCGCAAGGTCGGCGGGTTTTTTGTCTTTCGGAAATGTCATCGACATGATTGCGTTGCGCAGCGGCGTTTTACCGCCACCTGCGGTTTTGCTGTTGCGGCACGTGTCGTCAACAGGCGATGTATGTGGTGGCGGCGCGCTTCAAAAGGCCTTGATTTTCAGCTGGAACGAAAACGCGCCGTACAGCCTGTCCTTATAGCTTGGAATAATCGCCAGATTCAAGCCGACCCGCTCGTATTCGATACTGGCCACCGGGATGGCCGCCAGGAACCAGTCGCCGTGGCGCATTTTCGGATAGCCGTTGAAGCCTCCGGCGACCACACCCAAGCGCACCGGTCCGATATAGACCGGTTGGTAATAGATGCCGACATAATTCGAATATTCCCGATCGCTGTTGTAGAAGCGTCCGGCAGTGGCCGATGCCACGGTTGAAAAGCGGTATTTGACGCCTAGCCCGAGATTGTTGCCGTTCAATCCCTTGTCGCGATCGAAATGATACGAATAGAAGCCCGCATTGAGCCATGTTTCGCTGATCGGCTGGTTGTCTATCATGCCGAACAGCTGGTTTTGCTCTGCTTGCGCATGGGCGCATGTCAAAACAGAAAACGCGAAAAGAATACTGGTCCTCAACCGCTTGAGTAATGTCGACATCGGCTTCCTGTTGTTTGAGGGCGTTTTGTGCGGCCCTGAGTTGATTTGATCGCTTTGCGCTGCGCGCGCCGGATAGTTTACGTTGCTTATGGATGCTATTGGCGGCTTTGTAATGCGTCGTCCCAATTTTTTATCATGCGCCATTGGCGCGTGGCAGATGCCAGCCATGCGTCGCCGCGACCACGCGCAGTGTAAAACAGGCGCCGCCGCCGACCAGCGCGGCGGCGGCCGGCGACAAGCCGACACGGCGGCCGACGATCACTACGAAGGCACCGAAGAATGCGGCGCTGGCATAGATGTCGACCTGCAGCACCGCCGGCACGCGGGTCAGCAGCACATCGCGCACGATGCCGCCGCCGACCCCGGTGATGGTGCCCATCAGCATCGCCACAAACGGCCGGATGCCGAACAGGATCGCTTTTTCTACGCCGGCGACGGCAAACAACGCCAGGCCAGCGGCATCCAGCACCAGGATCAGCATCGGTGGCAGAGCCTGGAAGGTGGAGTGAAAAACAAAGGTCAGGATGCCGGCGCAGAATGTCAGCACCGCATAGCGCCAGTCGCGGATAGCGTTCGGCGGCGTGGCAGCAATCAGCAGGTCGCGGATGACGCCGCCGCCGAGCGCGGCAATGAATGAAATCACCATCACCCCGAGCAGGTCGAGGCCGCCGCGCATGGCACTGAGTGCGCCTTCTATCGCAAACACCAGCGTGCCGGCGAAATCCGCTGCCAGCACCACGGTTTCAGTTCTTAGTTTGATCCTGGACATGGATGGCGTCGCGCCTGGTTGTCTGCGGTGCTGGCACGCTATAACGAAACGTCGCAGGCGTCAATGCCACGTAGCGCTAAACGTCAACGTCAACGGGGCGTCGCAGCCACCATGCAGCGGCTCCGACGCCCCGTTTGCGCACCTTAAAAAGACGCCTGCACCATCAGTTTTGCAGGCCGCGTGGAATCGCGCTGAGCAATTGACGGGTGTAAGGATGGCTCGGATTGTGGTATAGCTCATCCGAGTTAGCCAGTTCGACCACCTTCCCTTGATGCATCACCATCACCTGGTCGGCCAGGTATTTGACGACCGACAGATCGTGCGAAATGAAGATGTAACTCATGCCGAACTCTTCCTGCAGGTCTTGCAGCAGATTCAGTACCTGCGCCTGCACCGAAACGTCCAGCGCCGATACCGATTCATCGCACACCAGCACCTCCGGCCGCAGCGTCAGACAGCGTGCAATCGCAATCCGTTGCCGCTGGCCGCCGGAAAACTCGTGCGGATAACGGTGGCAGGCGGCAGGCGGCAGGCCGACTTTTTGCAACAATTGCATCGCCATTTCGGTGCGCTCGTTATCGTCGCTGCCGATCTGGTGGATGCGCATCGGTTCCAGCAAAATCTGGCCGATCGTGAAGCGCGGGTTGAGCGAGGCATACGGGTTCTGGAAAATGATCTGGATGCGCCGCTTGTAAGACATGAACTCCTGGTTTGACATGCCGATGATGTCCTTACCTTCAAACAGCGCCTGACCGGCGGTGGCCTGATGCAGGCGCATCAGGGTCAGGCCGACGGTGGTCTTGCCGGAACCCGATTCGCCCACCACGCCCAGCGTCTTGCCGCGCGCCAGCTTGAACGAGACATCCTTGACCGCCTGGAATTCCTTGCGACCGAACAAGCCTTCGCGCGAGTAGAAGCTCTTGCCCAGGCCGCGCACGTCGAGCAGGATATCTTCCTGGCCGTTGCAGCCGCGGCTGCGTTCGCGCAGATCGGGAGTGCCGCCGTTGCTGCCGTTTGCACTGTTATTCATGTAGTCGCTGATGACCGGCAGGCGCCATGACCGGGTATCGAGCGAAGGGCGGCACATCAGCAGCGCCTTGGTGTACTGGTCTTGCGGGTTTTCGAAGATCTGCCGGACATTGCCTTTTTCGCGCACTTCGCCATTGCGCATGACGATTACCTGATCGGCAATCTCACCCACCAGCGCCAGATCATGCGTGATGAACAGAGCCGACATCTTGTGGCGCTTGCGCAGCGCTTCGATCAAATCGATGATCTGCTTCTGGATGGTGACGTCGAGCGCGGTGGTCGGCTCATCGGCGATCAGCAATTTAGGTTCGCAGGCAATCGCCATGGCGATCATCACGCGCTGCTGCTGGCCGCCCGACATCTGGCTTGGATAGGCATCGATCTTGGTCGCCGGCGATGGAATGCCGACTTCTTCGAGCAGCTCGATGGAGCGCTTGCGCGCCTGTTTGGCATCCATGCCCATATGCAGGCGCAGCACCTCGCCGATCTGGAAGCCGACGGTGAAGACCGGATTGAGTGAGGTCATCGGCTCCTGGAAAATCATCGAGATTTCCTTGCCGCACATGTCGCGTCGCTCATCAATCGACATGGCCAGCAGATTGCGGCCTTCGAATTCGATGACGCTGCTGGCAGCGATGCTGGAATTGTCTGGCGGCAGCAAGCCCATCACGGCCAGCGAGCTGACCGATTTGCCGCTGCCCGATTCGCCCACCAGGGCGACGGTGGTGTCGCGCGGAATGTCAAAGGAAATACCCTTGACGGTTTCGATCATGGTTTTCTTGTCAGCGCGAAAACTCACGCGCAGGTCGCGTACGCGCAACAGCGGTTGTTCTGCCGCTTGCGGGGTGGTGTTGGTCGAATTCATGTGGTCTCCTATTTCAGCTTCGGATCAAGGGCGTCGCGCAGCGCATCGGTAAACAGCGAGAACGCCGTCACCAGAATCGCCATGGCGATACTGGCAGCAGCCAGTTGCCACCACTTGCCCAGGATCAGTTCGTTTTGTGCCTCGTTGAGCATGCTGCCCCAGGACACCACGCCGACCGGTACACCGAAACCAAGGAAGCTCAAGATCACCTCCGACTTGATGAAACCGACCACCGAAATCGACAACTGCGCCAGCGAGACGTGGCTGACGTTCGGGAAGATATGGCCGAACATCTTGCTCCAGTGGCTGGCGCCGATGGCGTCTGCGGCCATTACGTATTCACGCGTCTTGTGTTTCATGTACTCGGCGCGGATCAGGCGGTAGGTGCCGGTCCAGCCGGTCAGGCCGAGAATCAGCACAATCGCTGTCACGCCCTTTTGCTGCAACACCGCCGCCACTGCCAGAATCAACAGCAGGTAAGGGATGGAAGTGAAGATGCTGTAGAACCAGTTGAAGGCATCGTCGATCCAGCCGCCGAAGTAGCCCGAGATGGCGCCGAACAGGGTGCCCAGAATCACCGCCAGCAAGGCCGCTACCAGGCCGACGATGATCGAGGTTTCAGCGCCCTTGATGGTCTTCTTGATGATGTCGTGGCCCCACTTGTCGGCGCCGAAAGGCAGCGTCGGTTTGCGGATCAGCGTAGCGCTGGCGCCTTGCCTGGAGAGGTCGGCACGGATTGCCGTCATCTCATCAGCCAGCGGATCAGCGATGCCGTAGTCACTGGCAACGACCGGTGGCGGTGGCGTCGCAGTGGCGCTGCTGCGCAACTCGCGCAGGATGTCACGCAACGGATCGACCGGGTTCTCCGGCGGTGGCGCGTCCTTGATCGCATCGTTGTTGCTGAAGCCGCGTTCGGCGTCGCTCTGGGCACCGATGAAGGTTGGCGGCGCGTAGTTGACGCCGACTTCCTTGGCCCAGTCCTTGGCCAGCAAGCCGCTGGCCGACAGCACCAGCATGATCAGGTACAGGCCGACCACGGCCATCGCCGCCATCGCCACGCGGTCGGCGCGCAAACGGCGCCAGGCCAGCGCCCACAGGCCGGGCGAATGGGTGCCGCCGCGGGCGGCTGTAGTTGCTACTGTATTGACTGGCGGCGCTGCCTGCACCGGGGCCGGGTTTACATTCTGAGTCATGGCGGCTCCTTACTTCAGCTGAACGCGTGGGTCGACCGCCTGGTACAGCAGGTCGGTCAAGAGGTTGAATATCATGGTGGCGGCGGCGACATAAATGGTGATTGCCTTGATCACCGGGAAATCGCTGCGTTCCACCGCCAGAATCACTTCGCGGCCGATGCCGGGGATCGAGAAGAAGCGTTCGATCAGGAAGGCGCCGATCAACAGTGCCGGAAGGTTCGACATGACGTTGGTGATGATCGGAATAGCCGCGTTGCGCAGTACGTGTACCCACAAGATGCGGCGTTCCTTGACGCCCTTGGCGCGTGCCGTGCGAACGTAATCCTGATTGACTTCATCCAGCACGAAAGTGCGGTACAGGCGCAGGCTGGGAGCGATGCTCACCGCCAGCATGATCAGGATCGGCAGGGCCGAATAGTGGAACAGGTTTTCAGCGAAGCTGTTGCCCCAGCCCTGCACCGGGAACATGCCGAGCTTGTAGGCGAACCAGTATTGGAACAGGATGATGTAGACCAGAATACTGATCGACATGCCGACGGTACAGGCCACCATCACCATGCGGTCAGTCATCGAGCCGCGCACGAAGGCGACAGCCAATGCCAATGCCACGGCGATCAGGGTTTCCAGGATGGTCAGCGGGATCAGCACGGTCATGGACGGCCCGAGGCGGGTCATGATGACGTTAGCCACCGATTCGCCGGTGCTCCAGCTGTTGCCGAAGTTAAAGGTGACGATCTGTTTGATGAAGATCCACAGCTGGATGTAGTACGGCTGGTCGATCCCCAGTTGAGTGCGGATGTTGGCGATCTGTTGCGGGTTCGACATCTTGCCGGCCAGGATATAGGCCGGGTCGCCGCCGACCCAGTTGAACAGGAAAAACACCAGTACGATGACGCCGAGCATGGTCGGCAGCATTTGCCACAGTCGGCGCAGGATATAAGCGGTCATGATAATTCTCTCATTCCAGGTTAATGCAGGCGTTGGCCTGAGATTTCGGCAAAGAATGCCTTGTTGTTAGGCGCGCGGCCGAGGAAGCTGCGGACCAGCTCGGCGGCCGGCTTTTCACCGGCGCGCGAGAGGATGTCCCGACGATACAGATGACCGACTTCCGGGTTCATCAATTTGCCGTTATAACGCGATAGCATGTCCAGCGCCAGCACTTCCGACCACATGTAGCCGTAGTAGCCGGCAGCATAGCCACCCATCAGATGGCCGAACTGGCCCGGGAATTCGGTGCCCGGCACATAACCCAATGGCGTTGCGCCTTCCATTTGCTGCCACACCGCCAGCGGTTGCTGCTGGTCGGCCTTGTCGTTGTGAATGGTCATGTCGTAGCTGGCGTACAGCAACTGGCGCGCATAGCGCATGCCGCGGCCGTAGTTGTGAGCCGCAGTCAGACGCGCCAGCAGCGCATCGTCGATGCTCGGGCAAGCGGTCTTGCAGAAGCCGGCCAGCAATTGCAGCGATTCCTTGCGGCGCGCCCATTCTTCGTACATCTGCGAAGGCGCCTCGACGAAGTCCAGTTCGACATTGGTGCCGGCCTGGCTGACATACCTGGTGTGCGACAGCACGCCATGCAAAACGTGGCCAAATTCATGCACCAGGGTTTCCAGCTCATCGCTGTTGAGGCCGTTGCGGTCGAAATTGGTAACCAGCGTAGAAATCGGTGTGCGATGCGCCAGCGTGCTGACGCCACGGGTGCCCCAGGCGGCGGCGTGGCCGTACTTACCCTCACGCGGGAAGAGGTCCAGATAGATGCCGGCGATGCGTTGCTTGCTGTTGCTATCGATGACATCGTAGTACTGCACATCGGGATGCCATACCGGGACCTCGACGCGCTTGAACTCAACGCCATATAAGGTGCTGGAGACATGCAGTATCCAAGGCACTGCGGCATCGGTAGGGAAGTACTTGCGCAGCGCTTCCTGGTCGACGTTGTAGCGTGCCTGCTTGAACTTTTGCTGCCAGTAGTCGGTATCCCAGCGTTCCAGCCTGGTATCGGCCAGCGCGGTTTTCAAGGTTTCCGATTTGAAGACGCGCAGTTCTTCGATTTCCTTCTGTTCCAGCTTGGTCACAGCGGCTTGCACTTCCTTGAGGAAGGTGTTGACAGTTTGCGGATTCTTTACCATGCGGCGCTGCGTCACCAGATCGGCATAGCTTGGCAAGCCGAACAGCCCGGCCATTTCATAACGCAGGTTCATCGCTTCCTTCAGCACGTCCAGGTTCTTTGGCGTGCCGTGGTTGCTAAAGGCGATCATGTAGCGGCGGCGGGCGTCGCTATTGTCGGCCGCTTCCATGAACGGCTTGTACTCCGGATAGTCGAAGCCGAGCAGGTAGTTACCATTGTCGTCGCGCCGGGCGCGTGCGATGTAGGCCGCTGGCATGCCTTGCAGTTCGGCTGGCGTGAAGTGCAGTTTCTGATTGTTGTCGCGGATGTTGCGCGCGAATTCCTGACTCAGTTCACTCAGCCGGTCGAGGATTTCCTTCATGCGCAGGCGTTCCTCAGGCGGCAGCGACACGCCGGTATCGTCAAAGCTGTACAGAATGTCCTGACGCAGCTTCTTTTCGATCGGGTCGGTCGGCTTAATTGCCTTGAAGCGGGCGTACAGATTTTTGCTTTGCAGCAGTTCTGTGGCGAACTTGTTGCTGTCGATCAGGCAGGTTTCGGTAGCGCTGCGTAGCTTGGCGTCGGGTGAGACATTGTTGAGGATGTCGACCGGGCTTTGCAGGTCTTCCAGTTTGATTTGCAGATCGTTCCAGTCGGCCAGAACTTTTTTGCTGTCGCCGGCACGCGCCGCTGGCAATTTCTCCAGCACCGCTACGCGCTTGCGTAGCGCGCCCAGCGCACTGTCGCACAGCGCCGGCACCTGTTCCGCTGTGAGCAGCGGAATCAGCGGGCGCTGCTTATCTCGGGCAACTGCCGGTTGCAGCATCAGCGTTAGTAACGCTGTCGTGACCGGCAAGAAAAATGATGATGGTTTCATGCATTTCCTCAAATAGGGACTTGGTAAATGTAAATATTCATTGATGGCGGAAGCGTCGTTGACGGGCGTGGCGCCTGCCGACGGCAGCGGGTCTTTATTTGCGTTTTTCGATATCGAAATACATCCATTCGGTCGGCATCACCGGATGCTTCTTGTAGCCGATCACGCGCGGCTGGGTGATCATATTGCGATAGCGGGCGTAGCCGACGCGGATCGGTGCATAGACTTCCAGCAGGCGCGTCATTTTGTGATACAGCAGGTCACGCTCGGGGCCGTCCGGCAGCTTTTGCGAGGCCGCGTACAGCTCGTCGTATTCCGGCATCTTGAAGCAGCCGTTGTTGTTCTGGCCGACATTCGGGCCGTAGAACAGTTGCATGAAATTGTCGCCATCAGGATAGTCGGCAATCCACGGCGCGGTGCGGGTTTGCAACTGGCATTCTTTTTCAGCCTTGAGCAGGTCCGGGAAGGTTTTCAGATCGCCGGCCATGCGGATATGGATGCTGTCGTAGGTTTTCTTCCACATTTCCGCTTGCTGCTGGCCGTTCGAATCGGCGCGTGCCGAATAGCGCACTGTCAGCGGCTGGCCATTCGGTTGCATGCGATAACCGGCGGGGCCGATCTTGTAGCCGAACTTGTCGAGCAGGGCGTTGGCCGCTTCCGGTTCGTACCGGATGCTGCTCTTGTAGTTGGCATCGTGGCCGACCACGCCGGGCGGAATCGGATACTCCAGAGGGATCGCCTCGTCGTTCCAGACCACCTTGATTTCCTCGCGGACGTTATGCGCCATCGAGATCGCACGGCGCAGCGCGATTTTTTCCTTGCTGAAGCCGCCCAGTACCGGGTCTTGCATATTCCAATAGTAACAGCTGATTTCAGGATCGACGATGCGCGACAGTTGCACGCCTTTCTTGACGAATTCCGGCTTCAGCTTGCCGCCCGCCAGGACCTGCGGCGCCAGCGGGCCTTGCAATTCAGTGATATCGACTTCATCGCCTCCAAACGCCAGCAAGCGCGACTGGTCTTCCACCATCACGCTGATTTCAACGCGGCCGATCTGCGGCATGCGTTTGCCTTTCATCTTGGCGACGATGGCGTCGTCACCCGGTTCGCTGGCCTTGAAGTCCCAGATGTAGCCGCGATAGTCGGGATTGGCGGTAAGCACCATGCGTGAGCCGCGCACCCATTCGCTGAGAATGTACGGGCCGGTGCCGACCGGATGCGCCATGACGGCGCCTTGGGCGTCGCGATACTTTTCGATGACTTCACGCGCCACGGCACTGGTCGGCTGGTGCGCCAGGATCATGCCGAGGTTGAAATCGGGTTGCTTCAGGTGGATACGCAGCGTGTAGCGATCCAGCAGTTCAAAGCCGGGGACGTTGGCATCGTAGTCAAAATGGCCGCTCTTCTTGGCTTGCGCGGCCAGTTCGTCGAGACCGACGACTTTGCCTTCCAGCAGCCAGGTTTGCGGCGAAGCCAGTTGCGGATCGAACAGCCGCTTGAACGAATAGACGTAGTCGGCCATCGTCAGTTCGCGCTTTTTGCCTTTGAATACCGGATCATCGGCAAAATAAATGCCTTTTTTCAGTTGGATCGTGTAAGTCATGCCATCAGCGCTGACTTCCGGCAGCGATGCCGCCGCCGACGGTATCAGTTTGGCCGGGCGCGCCAGGTAATCGTAGGCGAACAGCGTTTCGAACACCGATTGATTGACCAGTTGCGAATGCAGATCGCGCGTCACTACCGGATCAAAACCGGTTTCCGGCGCGACGAATACAAAGCGCAAGACTTTCCCGGGATCGGCCGGCGATGTGGGCGCAGCCGCAACGGCAACCGATGCTTGCATCGGCAGTGCGCACGCCAGACAGGCAACCAATATCCCGCGTAACCAAAGCGAGTTCATATCATTTATCTCCTTCTAAGATCTCTAGCTAAATGTAACCTGCGGCGCGCTGACAGCGGCGTGCCGGACCAGGGGGCGTAGTACCGTATAAGCGGTGGGTTAATGTTTTTCGACGTCGACGTACTGCCAGTCCGAGTGCAGGATCGGATGTTTCTTGAAGCCCTTGACCCATGGCCGCACCAGCCAGTTGCGGATACGGGCGGTATGCAAGACCCATGGCGTGTCGGCTTCGACTTGTCGATTCATTTCCAGATAGATTTTGTTGCGCTCTTCGCCCAGCGGCAGCGCCAAGGCCTTGCGGTAAAGCGTATCAAATACCGGCGACTGGTAGCAGCCATGGTTGCCGCGGCCGGCGTTCGGCCCGTACAGCAACTGCATGAAATTCTCGGCTTCCGGATAATCGGCGGCCCAGGCCGCGCCCCACATCATCAGTTCGCAAGCAGTGGCTGCCTTCAGGTTGTCGGCGAAGTTGCTGACCACGAACTGGGTGCTGATGCCGATCAGGTCCAGCCCGCGTTTCCAGAGTTCGGAAATTTCGGTGTTGATACCGCCCTGGCTGCTGGTGGATTTGAGCAGCAACGGCTTGCCGTCCGGCATGCTGCGATAACCGTCGGCGCCGCGCTTGTAGCCGAAGTAATCCAGCAGTTTGTTGGCCAGCGCCGGGTTGTAATCGATGCTGCTGCGATATGCCGGGTCGTAGCCGCCGACTCCCGGCGGGATGATCGATTCGAGCTTGAATGCCTGGCCGTTGCGCAGCAGCGTCGCTTCTTCGTTGTTGTTATAGACCATCGCGATGGCGCGCCGCAATGCAATCTTGTCGTTGGTGTAGCCGCCGATGGTCGGGTCCTTTATGTTGAGGACGGTATAGGAGATGCCGGGATCGACCACGCGCTGCAAGGTGATGCCTTGTTCGGCATACTCCGGTTTCAGTTTGTCGCCATCCAGCGCGCTCAACGTGGCCAGTTCAGGGATTTTATCGAAATCGATCTGCTTGCCCTGGAATGCCAGCCAGCGCGACTGGTTTTCCTCGATGATGCTGATCTCGATACGGCCGACCTGCGGCATTCTCTTGCCCTGCATATCCTTGACGATCTGCTTGTCGATGGTATCGCCGGACGGCTTGAAATCCCAGGTAAAACCGCGGAATTCCGGATTCGCCAGCAGCACGACTTTGCTGCGCGGGACATATTTGTCCAGCATGTAAGGGCCGGTGCCGACCGGGTGCTGGCCGCTCTGCTGGCCATAGGTGTCGATGACTTCGCGCGCTACCGCACCGAATGCGCCATAGGCGACAACGTTGAGAAAGTTGTAGTCCTTGGCGTTGAGGGCGACCCGCAGCGTGTAGCGGTCCGGCGCCTGCAAGCCGGCGACCGGCGCATCGTAGTCGAACTGGCCGCTTTTCGCGGCTTTTTCGGCCAGCGCATCGAGGCCGACAATCTTGCCTGCAATAAAGCTGGCGGACGGCGAATGGTTTTTCGGATCAAGCAGGCGTTTGAAGGTGTAAATGAAATCTTGTGCAGTCAATTCTCTGCGCACGCCCTTGAAAGCCGGGTCGGCAGAGAAGTAGACGCCTTTTCTGATGTGGAACGTATAGGTTTTGCTATCTTCGCTGATCTCCGGCATCGCTTCGGCTGCCCGCGGCACCAGCTTGGCCGGGCGCGCCAGGTAATCGTAAGTGAGCAAGGTTTCAAAGATGGCCTCGCTGACCCAGCCGGAATAAAAATTCTGGGTTTTGACCATATCGAAGCCGTCGTCCGCGGCCTCGAAAGCGGTACGGATCACTTTCGACGGGTCGGCCGGATTGGTGCCGGCATGGGCGCTGACACTATTTGCCAATACGGCAAATGCAAGCACTGGTGCAATCAATACTTTTTTGAGCGTAACGGAATTCGAGATTTTATGGTGCATTTTCTTGATGCCTTTTGAGCAAGTGGTTGTTTTTCTGTTTTGTGGATAAGATCATTGATCCGCACCTCAAAACAGTGTCATCTCCGGTGACATCGCATTTATCTGCCGGTAGGCCGATGCCTGCGCAATCTGTCTTTTCTTAACTTTTTGCCTGTTTTTTGCTTATCGAAGGCGGCTAGCCACGCCGTTCCGGCCTGAGTAAAACCTGTGCATGTCGTTTCTTTCCCGTGCTGGTTTGGGTGGCCCTGCCGTCAATGGCCGCGCGATTCAGATCAAGGCAGGCATAGTACAGAATCCCTGCCAAAAAGATAGATAAGCGCCTAGTGTTTTTCGATATCCAGGTACTGCCATTCGGCTTGCAGTATGGGGTGATGCTTGAAACCCTTGACCCAAGGCCGGGTCATCCAGTTGCGCAGACGCGACACTGACAGCACCCAAGCGGTATCGGCCTCCATCTGCCGCGTCATTTGTATATAGAGCTGATTGCGCTCCGGGCCGGGCGGCAACCCCGTGGCCTTGACGTAAAGCGCGTCGTAGGCCGGTGAGCTGTAGCAGCCGTTGTTGCCCTGGCCGACATTCGGGCCGTACAGCAGTTGCATGAAGTTCTCGCCTTCCGGGTAGTCGGCAATCCAGGAGCCGTTCCACATCATCAGCTTGCATTCGGTAGCGACTTTCAGGTTATCGGCAAAATTGCTGACCTTGAAGTCAGCTCGCACGCCGATCTTGTCCAGGCCACGTTTCCAGATTTCAGAAAACACGACGTTGGTGGCGCTGGCCTCGGTGGTTATCCTGAGCGTCAGCGGGCTGCCGTCCGGCAGCGTGCGATAGCCGTCGGCGCCGCGCTTATAACCAAAGTGATCAAGCAATTTATTGGCCAGCGCAGGATCGTAGCCGATGCTGCTGCGGTAATTCGGATCGTGGCCGATCACGCCTTCGGGAATCGGCATTTCCGCCTTGACCGCCAGGCCCATGCGGACCTGGCTAATTTCATCCTGGACGTTGTAAGACATGGCAATCGCGCAGCGCAGCGCATTCTTGGCCAGGCTGGTGCCGCCGATCAGCGGGTCCTTAAAATTCATGAAGGTGTACACCACGCCCGGTTCCGTCACCGGATAGAGCTTAATGCCTTCGTCGACAAACGACGGCTTCAGTTTTTTTCCATCCAGCACGGTCGGCGCAGCCACTTGCGGCAAATAGTCAAAATCGAGTTGCTTGCCCTGGAATGCCAGCCAGCGCGATTGCTCCTCCTCAATGATGCTGACTTCGACGCGGCCGATCTGCGGCATCTTCTTGCCCTTCATATCGCGCACCAGTTGCTCGTCCCAGGCGCTGCCATCGGACGTGAAATCCCATGTGTAGCCGCGGTATTCAGGGTTAGCCGTCAGCACGATTTTGCTGCGCGGGACATAGCTTTGCAGCATGTAAGGGCCGGTGCCGACCGGGTGCTGGCCGCTCTGGTCGCCGTAGGCGTCAATCACTTCATGAGCCTGAGCGCCCAGCGAGATGAAGGCCATGATGTACATGAAGTTGTAATCGGGCGCCTTCAAGCTGATTTTCAGGGTGTAGCGATCCGGTGTTTGCAACCCTGCGATGGGTGCATCGTAATCGAAATGACCGCTTTTCCTGGCCTTTGCCACCAGCTCATCCATGCCGCTGATTTTTCCCTCCAGCACGCTGGCCGACGGCGAGCGATTTTTCGGGTCGAGGAAGCGCTTAAAGGTGTACGCATAATCCTGCGCAGTCAGTTCGCGTCGCACGCCCTTGAAAGCCGGATCGGGGGCAAAGTAGATACCTTTTTTGATATGGAAAATGTAAGTCTTGCTGCCGTCGAGAACCTCTGGCATGGCCTCTGCCGTCCCCGGCACCAGCTTGGAGGGGCGAGCAAGATAGTCATATGTCAACAAACGTTCAAAAATGGCTTCCGCTACCCATGCTGAATAAGCATTGTAAGTATGCACCATATCGAAACCATCGTCCGCCGACGTAAAGGCCGCGCGCACTATTTTGGACGGATCTGCCGGATTTGTTGCTGCAGCGGCATCAAATGCTGCACCTGCGACAGCGCCAAACAGCAATATTGGTGCGATGCACGCTTGTATATTTCTCTTAAAGTTCCACATTATTCGCTATCAATTTTTTTGTCGCTCGGCAGTTAATTACGCTCTATTTTAAAGAAAAATGGCTTAACTGCGCCGTAAAATAAGGGATATGTCTTTTTGCTATAAGGTTATGCGGTTTTATTATTTGGCGTATATAAGCAACAGTATGACCGGCGTTGCTGAAAATAAATGCTGTTTTTATTTTTTAGGATACACTAATTTAGCCGCATTACTAACTGTGGCATGTTTTTTGCTTAGGTGTTTTGGCGGAAATGTTTCAGGAAAATAATCACAAATTAAACCTGGAAACATGATCGTTAAGTATTGTTTAACACGCGAGAAAAATCTGCTTTTTGGTCGTTGTTTTGAATAGATTTTCGACGCATCGCCCAGAAGGCGATTAACAAATGTTGTTGCCTTACTACAAAACTTAAATTTCAAATCTAACTTTTACCCATAGGGAGTTTGGTTATGATGAAGGAACGGGGATTGCCACGTTCGCTGCGACTGATGTTTTCAGGCAGCGTAGCTGTTGGGCTCGGTCTGTTGGCCCATTCGGTTAACGCGCAGGAGACGAAGACGGACGATGCTCCACAGCAGTTACAACGAGTCGAAATTACTGGCTCGTCGATTAAGCGGGTAGCAAACGAAGGTGTTTCGCCTATCACGATTATCAAAGCTGACGATTTTGCTAAGGCCGGTATTACTACTGCCTCGGAAGCGTTGGGCACTATCTCTGCTAATCAATCGCAATTCACCACTGCCACTAACGTAGGTAAGGGCGGCACCGTTGGTGCTTCGGCCGACCTGCGGAGTCTTGGGTCGAACAAAACTTTGGTGCTGTTGAATGGCCGCCGCCTGGCGAATAGCGCATTTGACGGTTCCACTGTCGATTTGAACATCATCCCTATTGCAGCCCTGGACCGCGTTGAAGTCCTGCGCGACGGTGCTTCCGCGATTTACGGAACTGATGCGATCGGCGGCGTGATCAACTTCATTACCAAGCGCTCGTATACCGGCCTGAACGTCTCCGGCGAAGGCTTGGTTCCCTCAAAAAGTGGCGGTCAGGAAGGTCGTATCAATGTGGCGGGTGGCTTCGGCGACCTGGACAATGACGGCTACAACTTCTTTGGTATAGTCGATTACCATAAACAAAGCCGTATCACTGCTGGTCAGCGCGGAATTACCGGCATTGTTCCGAGCCTTGGCTTGAGCCAATCCAGCGGGAACACCTACCCGGCTAACTTTGTCGACACTGGCAACGGCGTCTCCGGCAATCCGTTGTTGGCAAGCGGTTGCAATGCGCCCCACTTGCTCCCCAATGCCAAGGGTACTTCTTGCCGCTACGACTATTCGGCGACAGTCGATGTTGTCCCTGAAAGTTCCGAACTTGCCGTGATCGGTAAGGGCACATTTAAATTGAATGCCGACAATAAGGCATCGATCGAATATCTGCACTCCGAAAGCAAAGTCAAGCAAACCGTCGCGGGCGACGTATTTGCTGGTGCCGGTACCGACTATCTGTTGCCTAGTTCTAGCAAGTACTACCCAGGCAACGGCATTACTCCGGCCTACCCTGGCCTGAGTGGTCAGCCGCTGTCGGTCAACTTCCGTTCTGCAGAATTTGGTGGTCGTGTCAGCGAAGCTAAAAATACGGCAGATCGTCTGCTGTTGAGCCTTGATGGCACGCTGCTGGGTTGGGATTACAAGACCGGCTTGAGCTATGCAGTCAGCAAGGCGCAGGGAAGTCTGGTTAGCGGTTATCTGAATAATGATTCGGTAAGAGCTGCACTGTTGAATGGCACTCTGAACCCATTTGGTCCATCTGATCCAGGTGTGTACGATGCGGTTAAAAACACCGGCAAATACCTGGATGCAAAAACCACCATCTCGTCATTTGATTTCACCGCAAGTCGTGAGATCGCGCAATTGCCGGCTGGTCCGCTCGGTTTTGCTATTGGCGGCGAATACCGTCATGAAACAGCAGAATACGATGTAATTCACTCGGTTGCTGATTTGTCCGTAAGTACTGGTTCGGCGACGGCCTTGTCCCAATCTGGTAAGCGTAACGTCGGTGCTTTGTTCTCCGAACTGAGCATCCCGATCGCCAAGAGTCTGGACGCGCAATTAGCTGTTCGTTACGATGATTACAGTGACGTCGGCAGCACTGTCAATTCGAAGATCGGCCTGCGTTGGCAGCCTAGCCATAACTTGATGGTCCGTAGTTCTTACAGCACCGGCTTCCGGGCACCGAGCTTGTACGAATTGAATAAGCCTAAATCGACCACCTACACTTCCGGTTCTTATAGCGATCCGAAGCTGTGCCCAGGCGGAAATGTTGCTCCAGGCGGCGTCGAGTTGCGTGATTGTGGCACGCAATTCTTTACCCAAACTGGTGGTAACAAGAGCTTGCAACCAGAAAAGTCGAATTCCTTCGCCCTGGGTACGGTTTTTGAGCCGATCAAGAATGTGACGGTTTCGATCGACTACTGGAATATCAAGATCAAAAACCAGATAGGTGTGATTTCTGAGGCTGATATTTTTGCTAATCCTACCAAGTATGCAAATCTCTACGTACGTAACCCAGATGGTTCGTTGGACTACATCGTTCAAACCAACCAAAACCTGGGCAACGTTAATACACAAGGTTTCGACTTAGGCCTCGGCTGGCGTTTGCCTAAGACCGGCATCGGCGACTTTGCATTTTCCATCGAGGGTACGTACGTTACTCAGTACGACTACCAGAGCGAAAAAGGCGGAGCGTTCCTGAACAATTTGGCTGTTTATGCTGGTGGTGTCGGCTCTACTCCGGGAGTGGTTTTCCGTTGGCGTCATAATGCGACGGTTAACTGGAAGAATGGTCCATGGAGCGCAATGTTCCAACAAACCTTCAGTACCGGTTACGTAGATGCAAACAACGCAGTGTCGGCTCCATACGATACGCATAATGTTGGTTCCTACACCCGTTACAACACTTCGCTGACCTACACTGGTATTAAAAATCTGACGCTGACAGGTGGCATTAAGAATATTCTTAATAAGCAGCCGCCTGCTAGTAATCAGATTGACAACTTCCAGATCGGCTACGATCCACGTTACGGCGACATCGTTGGTCGCTCGTTCTTCGTGCGTGCTAACTATCAGTTCTTCTAATAGCGGGACTGGATTGGCTTAAGCATTTCGTGAGCAAACCACCTGGGAAGTTTTCCAGGTGGTTCTGGCTTTTCAGAATGCATAATTCAATACAATCGTTATGCTGTTTTATGAGGCATTGATGTAGTATTTATGGGCGCACAAAAAATCAGCGATAGCAAGCCAAAATCCCTTTTATATGAATTGCAATAAAAGTTTAGCGGCTGGTTATACAGTTATTAATCAACGGTGTAGCTGTTTGAGCTTCCCCCGAAATTTAGTCTTCCATAGGTAACGTAAAATCAACGATCCTTTGGAAAGACCAGCAATGAAGAAGATACCAAAACAGATGTACACGGCGGAGTTCAAGGAGCTAGCCGTG
>NZ_JBIIVN010000162.1:0-5852 GCF_044339385.1 Collimonas sp.
TTCACCCTGCCAGTATTTAGATGACTGGCTCACTGAGCAACATCAGGAAAAACAGGCGGCATAAAAGCCACCTGTTGGACGACGAAAAATCGAGGGAAGCTCAAAGGTCATCAGGGCGGCAATCACGGAAGACTCCGTAATGGCCATCATGAAGACAACGCAAATCCAAGCGATGGCGACGATGTACATACGAATTTGTTCGAGTTTCAGAGTTAATCCGATAAGGTACGCCAAAACAACGGTCGCAGCATGAATAAGCCAATTTTTCCTGTCTTCGATCCCGCCGCACTATCGCAACTTTCGCGGCAATTCAACCAATCGCTCAATCCACAATTCCTCCAGCAGCTTGGTAAGGTAGCTGATGCCAATCTGTTTCTGGATTGGATCAATGGTGCCGCCAGGAATGGCAACGGCGCGACCGCAGCCAGCGACTTCGGCGATCATGGGATTGCGTTGGATCCGCTGGTATTGGAAAAACTGCAAGCGCAATACACGCAGCAGCTGACGTCGTTATGGCAGGACATGCTGGCTTCACGCTCGCCTGCCATCGCCGACCGCCGCTTCAATGCCACGGCCTGGCATGACAATCCGCTGTATGCGTTCAACGCTGCAGCCTATCTGCTGAATGCACAGTTTCTGACGGCGATGGTCGATGCGCTGGAGGCGCCACCGAAGGTGAAGCGGAAAATCGGCTTCACGGTGCAGCAACTGATCGATGCGATGGCGCCGTCGAATTTCCTGGCAACCAATCCGGTAGCCCAGCAAAAAATTGTAGAGACCAATGGTCAGAGCCTGACCAAAGGTATCGCCCAACTGATCGCCGATATGCAAAAGGGGCGGGTCTCGCAGACCGACGAGTCAGCGTTTGAGGTCGGCAAGGATGTTGCCACGACCGCCGGTGCGGTGGTCTTTGAAAATCAGCTGTTCCAGCTGATTCAGTACGCGCCGCTGACCAGGAAGGTATATCAACGGCCGTTGTTGATCGTGCCGCCTTGCATCAATAAATTCTATATTCTGGACTTGCAGCCGCAAAACTCACTGGTGCGCTACGCCGTGGAGCAGGGACATACCGTGTTCCTGATCTCCTGGCGCAATGCCGATGAATCGCTGGGGCATGCCACCTGGGACCAATATATTGATGAAGCGGTAATCAAGTCGATTCAGGTGGTGCAGGATATTTCAGGTCAGGACAAGATCAATGCATTGGGCTTTTGTGTCGGCGGCACCTTGCTCTCTACTGCGCTGGCAAAATTGGCTGCGGAGAAAGCCAATCCGGTTGCCAGCCTGACCTTACTCACTGCATTCCTTGATTTCAGCGACACCGGTATGCTGGATGTGTATATCGACGATATGCAGATTCGCATACGTGAACAAGCCATCGGCCATGGCGGCCTGATGCCGGCGCGCGAATTCGCTTCGGCATTTTCCAGCCTGCGGCCGAACGACCTGTTATGGAACTATGTCGAATCGAATTACCTCAAAGGTGAAGAGCCGACGCCATTCGATTTGTTGTATTGGAACGCCGATAGCACCAATTTGCCCGGGCCGATGTTTTGTTGTTACCTGCGCAATATGTATTTGGATAACGCCCTCAGAGATCCTGGCCGGTTGACGGTACATGGAACCAAGATCGATCTGGGCAAGATTGATGCACCGGCTTTCATCTACGCCTCGCGCGAGGACCATATTGTGCCGTGGACGTCGGCCTACGCGTCGACCAAGTTATTGAATCCGAACAAACCGGCGCGCAACCGTTTCGTGCTTGGCGCCTCCGGCCATATCGCAGGGGTGATTAACCCGCCGGCCAGACACAAGCGTAGCTATTGGACTAATCCAAAAACCGGCGGCGATGCCGATTCCTGGTTGGCAGCCGCGGTCGAGCATCCTGGCAGCTGGTGGACAGAGTGGGCCGAATTTTTGGCTCAACACGCTGGTAAGCAGGTGGCGGCACCTCGCAAATCAGGAAATGCCAAACATGACGTGATCGAACCGGCTCCCGGCAGATATGTCAAAGTCAGAGCAGAATAAAAGAAGATGCATCCGATGCGCAAAGCGGGCAGGATAAGTAGAAGATAGGCATTACATCGTTTTTGAATTATTTTTTGAAGGAGACAAAAGATGGCAAAGCGAATCGTTTATGTGACCGGGGGTATGGGGGGAATCGGTACCCCGATTTGTACTCGTCTTTGCACAGATGGCCACACAGTGGTGGCCGGTTGCGGGCCGAATTCTGCGCGTAAGGACAAATGGCTGGCCGATATGCGGGCCAAGGGTTTTGATATCCATGCTTCAGAGGGCAACGTCTCCAGTTGGGACTCGGCCAAGGCAGCATTTGATAAGGTCAAGGCAGAGGTTGGCGAGATAGATATTCTGATCAATAACGCAGGCATTACGCGTGACGGCCAGTTCCGCAAGATGTCCAAGGCCGATTGGGATGCGGTGATCGACACTAATCTGAATTCCCTCTTCAACGTCACCAAGCAGGTCATCGACAGCATGGCCGATCGCGGTTGGGGGCGGATTGTCAATATATCGTCCGTCAATGGCCAGAAGGGTCAGTTCGGCCAGACCAACTACTCCACTGCCAAGGCGGGCATCCATGGCTTCACCATGGCGCTGGCGCAGGAAGTGGCAACCAAGGGGGTGACCGTCAACACAGTTTCGCCGGGTTATGTCGGGACCGATATGGTGCGCTCGATCCAGCCTGATGTGTTGGAGAAGATTGTCGCCGGGATTCCGGTCAAGCGTTTGGGTGAGCCGGAGGAAATCGCCTCCATTATTTCCTGGATCGTGTCGGAGGAGGGTGGCTATGCAACCGGTTCCGATTTCTCGCTTAACGGCGGTTTGCACATGGGATAAATCCTGATCAGCCGCGCAGACGGCCGGTTTGTCTGCTCGGTTGTGCGGGATATGTCGCACAAATTGCAGCGTAATAAAACTGCCGACACCATCGGCTGTTTATGCTTTGCGCAATATACTGGGCTGTGCTGTAGCAAACTGAGATTTGCAATGCGAAACATATGAAATGCGTTATGGCGCAGTAACCTGGGACTGAAATGACTACTACAAAAAAGATGTCTGAACGTTTGATCAAAAAGTATCCGAACCGCCGCTTGTACGACACGCAAACCAGTTCATACATCACATTGACGGATGTTAAGCAACTGGTATTGGACAACGAAGAATTCGCTGTGCTTGATGCCAAGACCGATGACGATCTGACGCGGAGTATTCTGTTGCAGATTATCCTGGAAGAAGAATCCAACGGCACGCCGATGTTTTCCAGTGCTACCTTATCACAGATCATTCGCTACTACGGCCATGCAATGCAGGGCATGATGGGCTCCTACCTGGAAAAAAATATTCAGGCTTTCATCGATATCCAAAACAAGCTGGCCGAAAACTCGAAGGGTTTTTACGAAGGCAAACCGTTCAGCCCGGAAATGTGGACCCAGTTCATGAACGTGCAAGGGCCGATGATGCAAGGAATGATGAGTAACTATATCGAGCAAAGTAAAGGTTTGTTCATCCAGATGCAGGAGCAGATGCAGAACCAGACCAAGAATATGTTCGGTACTTTCCCCTTTGCGCCGCCGCCCGACAAGCCAAAAAAATAAAGCCGCAGCAGCGCCCGACATCAGTGCCACAAAGAGTTTTTAGCGTTCATTCAAGGTAACCATGGCAGTGGAAGGGGTACAATAGCGACTTTGCTTTGACCCCATCTTCGCCATGTCCAATGTCATTCCCGCAGCGCCAGCTGCGTCAGCTACAGCACTAGTCGTTGCCCCAAAAGTCGGTTTCGTTTCCCTTGGTTGCCCTAAGGCACTGGTCGATTCCGAACAAATTCTGAACCAGTTACGTACAGAGGGTTATGAAACTGCCAAGTCCTACGAGGGGGCCGACCTGGTCATCGTCAATACCTGCGGTTTCATTGACGCTGCGGTACAAGAGTCGCTGGATGCGATTGGCGAAGCATTGAGCGAAAACGGTAAGGTTATCGTTACCGGCTGCTTGGGTGCGAAGAAAGACGCCGACGGCGATGACATCATCCAAAAGATCCATCCCAAAGTGCTGGAAGTCACTGGCCCGCATGCCGTCGGTGAAGTCATGTTCGCGGTACACAAGCATTTGCCGAAGCCACATGCGCCTTTTATCGATTTGCTGCCGCCGCAAGGCATCAAGCTGACACCCAAACATTTCGCTTACCTGAAAATTTCGGAAGGCTGCAATCACCGTTGCAGTTTTTACATTACTCCTTCGATGCGTGGTGATCTGGTCTCGCGCCCGATTGCCGATGTCATGCTGGAAGCGGAAAATCTGTTCAAGGCCGGCGTCAAGGAATTGCTGGTCATTTCGCAAGACACCAGCGCCTACGGGGTCGACGTAAAATTCCGCATGGGTTTCTGGAGCGGCAAGCCGGTCAAGACCCATATGACGCAATTGGTGACCGCGCTGGGCGAACTGGCGGCGCAATACGGCGCCTGGGTCCGCCTGCACTATGTCTATCCTTATCCCCACGTCGACCAGATCATTCCGCTGATGGCTGATGGCTGATGGCTGAGGGCAAGGTGCTGCCATATCTGGACGTGCCGTTGTAGCATGCGCATCCCGATGTGCTCAAGCGCATGAAGCGCCCAGCCAGCGGCGAAAAGAATATCGAGCGAATTCAGGCCTGGCGCGCCATGTGCCCGCATCTGACGATACGTTCCACTTTTATCGCCGGCTTCCCTGGCGAAACCGAAGCAGAATTTGAATACCTGCTGGACTTCCTGAAAGAGGCTGAAATTGATCGCCTCGGCTGCTTTGCCTATTCCCCGGTCGAAGGCGCAACTGCTAACGCGTTGGATAATCCTGTGCCGGAAGAACTGCGTGAAGAGCGCCGTGGCCGTGTGATGCAGTTGCAGGAAGAAATTTCCAAGAAGCGTCTGCAAGCCAAGGTCGGCAAGACCATGCGCGTGCTGATCGACTCGGTTGACCGCAACGGCGGCGTTGGCCGCTCCAGCGCCGATGCCCCGGAAATCGACGGCGTGGTCTACGTCAAGCCCCCTTATGAGCCGCACAAGAGGCTGGTGGTCGGTGAGTTTGTCGACGTCACGATCACGGCATCCGATGCGCACGACCTGTGGGCCGCTGCATGATGTTTTGCAGGGCCATGGTTGTTGCGGCATTGTTGCTCGGATTGACTGCTACGCCGGTATTTGCGGATGGCGATAAGGTCACTGCTGCATCTGCCGCTTCTACTGCGTCTGCCGCCCCTGTCGATACAGCGCCCGGTTTGTTTGCCAAGCCGCTGACCCTGCGCGGCACGCTTGGCGATGCACAGATTGAAATGCATCTGCAACTCAAGCCGGATCCGTCCGAGGGTATTCAGGGTAGCTATCTGATCGTTGGACAATCCAATCAGATACTACTGGCCGGCGAAGCGGAAAATACCGATGTCATCATGGAAGAATCGATTAATGGCAAGGATGTCTCCGGAGAATGGGCGGGTCAACTGGTCGGCAATACTTTCAGCGGCACCTGGTCCACTACCGACGATGCGCTGACCGAGTCGTTCGTACTGAGGGTTCAGTCCGCCAGCCAGGAAAAATAGGCGCTTCAACTAAAAAACGATCCTCTGGTTTTAGGCTGTGCGTTGCAGCGAAACGGTTTTTGACGCCGTAAAATATTCATTGAACAGGTTATGCAGATGAAGAAGAAACCCCCCCCAAACCACATTGATGCACAGCGACTACCAGGCTCCCAAAGGGTTTGAGCTTCCCTCGATTTTTCGTCTTCCAACAGGTGGCTTTTATGCCGCCTGTTTTTCCTGATGTTGCTCAGTGAGCCAGTCATCTAAATACTGGCAGGGT
>NZ_JBIIVN010000161.1:0-5852 GCF_044339385.1 Collimonas sp.
ACCGCAGCCTGTTCAACCAATTCTTTCTTCCATTGCCGCACTTGGGTCGGGTGGACATTGTGCTCCTGGGCGATCTCGTTGATTGTCTTGAGACCTCGTACCGCATCCAGTGCCACCTTCGCTTTTTGTTGCCCGCTGAAACTGTTTCGTTTTAATTCGTTCATATCCTGCCTTCGTTGTTCAGTACAGGATACTCCTTAAACTATTGTCCGGATTTCCGGGTCCACTATAGTACTTTTTTTGCATACCAGGCGGGTCATCGTTGTGCCAGAATTAATCTCTCTACTTTTTCAGGAATGCGATCATGCAAGACCCGCTGGTTTATTTGAATGGCAGCATGACCCCGCTGTCCGAAGCGCGTATCCCCGTCCTTGACCGCGGCTTCATTTTCGGCGACGGCGTGTATGAGGTGATACCTATCTATGCACGCAAATTATTTCGCGCCGAGCATCATCTGGCGCGTCTGTTTCGCAGTCTGGCGAAAATCAGTATTCCAAATCCGCATGACAAGGGGCAGTGGATGCAACTGATTCAGGGCGTCATCGATGCTCATCCGGCGGACGATCAGATGGTCTACATCCACGTCACGCGCGGCGTTGCCAAGCGCGCTCACGCGTTTCCGAAAGAAGTGCTGACGCCGACCGTATTCATCATGACCAATCCGCTGGTGCTGCCAGGTGCGGTGCTGCGCGCCAGCGGCGTGCCGTGCGTGTCGATGGAAGACCGGCGCTGGCTGCATTGCGAAATCAAGTCGATCTCGCTGCTCGGCAACGTGCTGGCGGCGCAGAACGCGGCCGAGCACGGCGTGGTGGAGGCGATCCAGTTCCGCGATGGCTGGCTGACCGAGGCTTCGTCGTCGAATGTCTGGATCGTCAAGAACAGCAAACTGATGGCGCCGCCCAAGGATAATTTGATCCTGGAAGGCATCCGCTACCGACTGATCGAGGAATTGTGCGCCGCCGGCGGCATTCCTTTCGAAGCGCGCCGGATTGCTCGCGAAGAGGTATTCAGCGCCGATGAAGTGTTGCTGTCGTCGGCCACCAAGGAAGTGCTGCCGGTGGTCTCGATCGATGGCAAGACGATTGGAAACGGCCAGCCCGGCCCCATCTACACGCAGTTATACGAAGCCTATCAGCAAGCCAAGGCAGCCTGACCGCAGACAATCATCGCGCAGCGCGGCAGGCCTGGCGGGCGAGGCAGCAATGTAGCAGGGTGGGGCAGTGATGCTTTCCACCCTGTTTGTATGTTCATAAGTCGTTCTTGCAGAATCCCGTTAGGGGAGTAAACTACCAGCCTGCAACATCACTGAAGAGTAAAGGATCATGACCGACCTGACCAAGCCCATCGATCCGGCAGACAGCCTAATTGAATATCCCAGCGTGTTCCCCATCAAGATCATGGGGCCGACGCATGATGCGTTCGCTGAGACCATCACCGGCGTCGTGGTGCGGCACGATCCCACTTTTCATATCGACAAACTGGAAGTGCGGCCCTCCTCCAAAGGCAACTACACGGGCCTGACGGCCAACGTCAACGCCGTCAACCGTGAGCAGTTGGATAATCTGTATCGCGCGTTGTCATCCCATCCGATGGTCAAGATGGTGCTGTAAGTTCTGTCGGTTGACGGCCACAGTTACATTCACAGTCACGCTACAGGTCATGGCTCGGGTTCGCCCGGCCAGTCTTTCTGCGCCTTGAAATTCCGGACTTCCTCCATCAGCCAGCGATGAAAGGCCTGCACCTGCGGCTTGTTCATCGCTTCTTTGGTGCAGGCAAAATAATAGGATAGCGGGCAGCGCGCCACCACATCGAACAGGCGCACCAGTTGCCCCGAAGCGATTTCCTGCAGTGCAATCGCATGCCGCGTCAGCGCAATGCCCAAGCCATCCGAGGCCGAACGCAAGAGCATCGATGCATCCTCGATCAGCAAGCCGCCGCTCGGCTCCGTCAGGTCAATCCCGGCGGCGTCGAACCACGGTTGCCATGACGCATCGGTGTCCATGCGCAACAAACTGCATTGCTGCAGTTCACCCGGCGAGCTTGGCAGATCGCCTCCTCGATAGGTGGGGCTGGCGACCGGATAGTAAAAATCATCCATCAGTTTTTCCACGATCAGGCCCGGATAATGACCCCGCCCGAAGCGCAAGCCGACATCAATCGGCTCGCGCTCGAGGTCGTTAAGATGCAGGCTCGATTGCAGCACCACCTCGGTGTCTGGATGCAGATCGATGAATTTCCATAAGCGCGGTGCCAGCCAGCGCGCCGCAAACGACGGCAGCGCCGAGACCGTGAGGCGCTTCTGCTTGGCATCGAATTGCAGGGTTTCAGCCGCCAGCGCGATTTCATTCAATGATTTGCGGACCGTAGCGGCAAAGCGCTGGCCCTGTTCAGTGATGGCGATGCGTTTGCCGTTGCGAATAAACAAGGTCACCCCCAATTCCTGCTCCAGCGCCCGGATCTGATGGCTGATCGCACCCGGCGTCACGAAGATTTCTTCAGCCGCGCGCGAAAAGCTGTCGCTGCGCGCTGCCGCTTCAAAGGCGCGTAGCGCTGAGAGATTCGGGAGTTTGCGGAGGTCGGCCATCTTATATGAGAAAAACTATCAAGAGGAGAGAAAATTACTCGTTTTGTTAATGCTCATTGACTGCTTAAAATGGCCTCATAGAGACAGAAAATTACTATTTCAAGGGCTTGAGAGAGATAGCCATCAATATACCAGCAGTCCCAAGGAGGGACATCATGAGAAAATTATTAGCTAACGAATCACTAACTATCGGCGCCGGCCAGGCCATGTCGGTGATCGCCCCGGTGGCGCAAACACTGCAAATCATGCAAGGTCGCGTGTGGGTGACGATAGCCGGGCAAGGCGACGATTATTGGCTGTCCGCTGGCCAATTTCTGAACGTAAGCGCCGCCAGCCACATCGTCATCGAAGCCGTCAAAGGCAGCAGCCTGGTGCAAGTCCAGCAACTGTCGACCCGCCTGCCATCGGCCAGCGCCCGCGCCGGTTTCAGCAAACCTGCTGCGACAACGCATCGTGGCGCAGCAGTGACCTGCTGATTCGATGGCGAATATGCAAGATGGGATCGTCTTCTACGGCCACGTCAGTTCAGGGCACGTCTACAAGATCGCCCTGATGCTGGCGGTCGGCGCCATTGCCCACACCTATCACGTCATCGATATCGACCAGCCGCGCCACCTGCGGCCGGAACCTTTCCGCAGCTTGTCGCGCTTCGGTGAAGTGCCGTTGCTGGTGCATGATGGTCGGCCGTATGTGCAATCGGATGCGATTCTCTGCCATCTGGCCGAGCACAGCGGCCGGTTTGCTGCCGAATCGCCGTCACGCATGGCGCGCGTGCGCGAATGGCTGTTCTGAGAGGCTAACCGGCTAGGCATGTGCCTGCCGCAGTTGCGTTATGCGCGCAGCTTTGCCGCCCCAGACGAAGTCCCGGCCGGCGCGGTAGCGTGGCTGCAACAGCGCTTCGATCTCGACATCGCCCGGCTGGAGACGGAATTGTCCGACGGCCGCAGCTTTATTCTGGACGAGCAGCCAACCATCGCCGATTTTTCTCTGTGCGGCTATCTGTTTTGGGCCGACGACGCCAAAGTCACGCTGCCGCCGCATGTCACCGCTTGGCTCAAGCGCATCAGTAAATTGCCAGCATGGCAATCGCCAGAGGTTTTGCTGGCTCCGCTTACCGCCTGACCAAGTACCCGGTTTCGCACCTTGAGCGCTGATTTTCGGTACACTTGCGGGTATGTCAAGCGCGCAGCAACTCATGTCCCCCGATCTCCGGCAACGCCCCCAGATTATTCAACGCGGCCTCGAATCGTATCAGGCCAGTTTTGACGCGCTGCGCGCCTTTACCGATGCGCGCAGCGCCGACACACCCGATCAGTTATGGCTCGTCGAGCACCCGCCGGTATTTACGCTGGGCCTGGGCGCAGACCGCAGCCACGTGCTGGCGCCGCACGACATTCCCGTCATCCAGACCGATCGTGGCGGCGAGGTGACCTATCACGGTCCCGGCCAGGTAGTGATTTATTTGCTGATCGACCTGCGCCGTCAGCGTCCGGCCGCACGTTTATTCGTGCGCGAATTTGTGCAAGGCGTCGAGCAGGCAGTCATTGACACGTTGGCAGCGTATAATCTGGCCGGTGAACGCAAGCCCGGCGCGCCCGGAATTTACGTCGCCGACGGCGCCTGGCAAGGCGCGAAAATCGCCGCCCTCGGCCTGAAAGTACGGGCCAGCGGCTGCACCTATCACGGTGTATCGCTCAATGTGGCGATGGATCTGACGCCGTTTTCGTGGATCAATCCATGCGGCTATGAGGGTCTGGCAACCGTCGACATGAAAACCCTGGGCGTTGACGCTGCTGTCGCGGAAGTGCAGTTGGCGCTTGCTCACAAGTTGCTGGACCGCTTTAACTGAATAACTGAATAAATTTGTTGGATTAACCGGATTAACTAAGTGCGCCCGGGCGCAATTAAGCCACAGCAAGGAAATGCCTTCATGACAACCGAAACCACCTCGTCGCTGCCAACCGAAACTGGCGTTGCTGCTACCGGCTACAATCCGTCCGAAAAACAGAAGGGCGCCAGCAAGACCTCGCGCATTCCAATCAAGATCATCCCGATTGAGCGCCTGCAAAAGCAGGACTGGATTCGCGTCAAAGCGGCATCGCCCTCGTCGCGCTTCTACGAAATCAAGGACATCCTGCGCGCCAATAATCTGGTGACAGTATGTGAAGAAGCGAGTTGCCCGAACATCGGCGAATGCTTCGGTAAAGGCACCGCCACCTTCATGATCATGGGCGATAAGTGCACCCGCCGCTGCCCGTTCTGCGATGTCGGCCACGGCCGTCCCGATCCGCTCGACGTCAATGAGCCGGAAAACCTGGCCAAGACCATCGCCGCGCTGAAGCTCAGTTATGTCGTCATCACCAGCGTTGACCGCGACGACCTGCGCGACGGCGGCGCCGGCCACTTTGCCGAATGTATCCGCCACGTGCGCGCGCTGTCGCCCAGCACCCGCATCGAAATCCTGGTACCCGACTTCCGCGGCCGCATGGACCGCGCGCTGGAAATCCTCAACCTGGCGCCGCCCGATGTGATGAACCACAATCTGGAAACCGCACCGCGCCTCTACAAGGAAGCGCGCCCAGGTTCAGACTACGAATATTCGCTGAATCTTCTAAAACGCTTCAAGGCGCTGCACCCGAACACGCCGACCAAATCCGGCATCATGGTCGGCCTCGGCGAAACCGACGAAGAAGTGCTGCAAGTCATGCGCGACATGCGCGCCCACGACGTCGACATGCTGACCATCGGCCAATACCTGATGCCAAGCGGGAATCACCTGCCGGTGCGGCGTTACGTCCATCCCGACGTCTTCAAGATGTACGAAGAAGAAGCCTACAAAATGGGCTTCGCCCACGCCGCCGTAGGCGCGATGGTGCGCAGTTCGTACCACGCAGATCAGCAGGCGCATGATGCCGGGATGGTTGTGAATGATATAAGTTAATGAGAATTTATCTAAGTAGATGAGATTTTCTATAAATAGGTGAGATTTTTTAAGCAAAAATAACAATACCGGTTGTCTTAAGCCAGCAAGGGGGGCTGGTTATCGGATGGCGGAAACTGACTCACTGACAATCGGCGCCTTGCCGAAAGATGGTCATCCATGGCGAATTGACTGGTTCGGGGATCTGGCCTTTCCGAACCGGTTCGTTCGTCGTCAACTGAGCTTCCCTCGATTTTTCGTCTTCCAACAGGTGGCTTTTATGCCGCCTGTTTTTCCTGATGTTGCTCAGTGAGCCAGTCATCTAAATACTGGCAGGGTGAACGATAG
>NZ_JBIIVN010000013.1:0-27278 GCF_044339385.1 Collimonas sp.
AACAGAAAAACCGGGACAGCGCCGCGCAGCTGTATTGGAGGCAGGAAGTGCTTCTTAAACTATGCAGATATTTGTCTGGACAGATGGGTCCACTTTATTGTCCCGACTGCATATCCCGTTCGAAGTCATAGCCCCGGATATCGACGAGAGGCCTAAAGCAGGTGAGAGCCCCGAAGCTACGGCGATACGCCTGGCGCGCGAAAAGGCGGCTGCTGTGGTGCTGCTGGCACCCGGAGCGCTGGTAATCGGCTCGGATCAGGTTGCAACGCTGGACGGCGAACAAATCGACAAACCCGGGACCCACAAAAATGCGTTGCAACAACTGCGAAAAATGCGCGGCCGCTGCGTGATTTTTCATACTGCGTTGTGCTTGTGGGATGGCCGCCAACAACACCCCGAAACTACCGCACAGATCGACAACATCCAGACTTTCGTCACTTTTCGCGACCTGGCCGATGCCGAGCTGGAAGCCTACCTCCGCATTGAACAACCTTACGACTGCGCCGGTAGCGCAAAAAACGAGGGGCTCGGTATCGCCATCCTGGAAAAAATCGATAGCAGTGACCCCACGGCACTGACTGGCTTGCCACTGATTGCACTGACCGGCATGCTACGCCGCGTCGGTTTCCCGTTTTTCACAAGATAAGACCCCACCATGCCAGGTATTCTGTACTTAATTCCCAACACGCTGGGCCAAGATCCCAGTGCATCAGACCAACCGCTAGCTGCCGTCATCCCAATCGAAGTCCAGGCGCTAACTGCCAACCTCGATTACTTCATTGCCGAAAATGCAAAGACTACACGCGCATTCCTGAAACTGATCGATGCCGCACAAACGCTTTCAAAACCGCTGCAAGAAATAGAAATTGCCGAACTCAACGTAAATACCCCCAGCAATGCTGTGCAGGCTTTGCTGGCACCGCTGCTGGCAGGGCGCGATGGCGGTCTGATCTCTGAGGCAGGGGTGCCGGCGGTAGCCGATCCCGGCGCCAACCTTGTTCGTTTAGCGCACGCACAGGCTATTCAGGTGCGGCCACTGGTAGGCCCGTCGTCGCTATTGCTGGCGGTGATGAGCAGCGGCCTGAACGGCCAGAGCTTTGCCTTCAACGGCTATCTGCCAACTGATGCCGAACAGCGTAGCAAGCGCATCAAAATGCTTGAACAACGCTCACGTCAGGAGCAACAAACGCAGTTGTTCATTGAAACGCCATATCGCAATACTGCCTTCCTCGAAGCGCTAGCCAACAATTGCCAGCCCGGCACATTGATTTGCGTTGCCACCGACCTTACGCTGTCATCGGAGTCCATTAACACGCAAACCGCGAGCAAATGGAAAGCCGCACTGGCTGCCGGTAAAGCGCCGGATTTCCACAAGAAACCGACGGTGTTCCTGCTACTCGCGCAATAGCTTTGCAACGCTGCCTAAAGTCCAAAAAACTTCGCTGAATCTGCGGCGATGGTCCGAAGCATGATTGGAAGCAGGGATCAGCAGAAAAAATTGGCTGCGCAACGCAAAACGGCGACGGTATTGCGCCGTCGCCGTTTTGCCTGCCTCGAAAGGCATTATCTTGAGAAGTCGAAAACTTCTCGGAACCGCATTCACAATGCGGTCGATTGTCGGGTAGCCAACTCACTGCGCCAATGCAAGGGGTTGTTTGCTATGGGATCAAGTCCTGCTACCCAAACAATTGCAACTGAGTGGCCAACGATTTTAATATATCTATAATCGCCTCCTCATTCGCTATTCTTCAACTCCTTTTAATATACGTCAGGATTACCAAGATGCAAGGTAATTCAAGTACGCCACTTACCTTACAAGGCCTGCATCACCTGATTGGCATTGCGCTCTGCCGGCGCTGCCGTTGGAGCCGCACCGGCAGCGGACTGCTCCAGTGGCACTTCCAGGTAAGGCAGCTTCAGCGTCTCGCTGGTCATGCGACGGATCTGGTTGGTCAGCTCCGGGCTATCGTTAAGCTTGCGGCCGTACGATGGAATGATTTCTTTCAGACGTGTTCCCCAGCCCGCCTTCATTTGTTCAGGAAAGGCAACCTTCAGCAGATCGAGCATGATCGGCGGCGAAGTCGAAGCACCTGGCGAGGCACCAAGCAATGCGGCGATGATGTGATCCTTATCAGACACGATCTCGGTGCCGAACTGCAGAACCGGGCCTTTTTCCGGATCGAGCTTGATGATCTGTACGCGCTGACCGGCAGTGACCAGTTTCCAGTCCTCAGGCTTGGCATTAGGGAAATACTTCATCAATTCAGCCTGGCGATCAGCATCGGTCAGAGCGGCCTGTTTCACCAGGTATTTCAACAGATCCAGGTTGTCTGCGCCGATGCTCAACATGTTGGCGACGTTGTCGTGGGTTACCGATGAATACAGATCGAACCAAGAGCCGTGCTTGAGGAACTTGGTGCTGTACAGGGCGAATGGTCCGAACAGCATGACTGGCTTACCATCCAGCAAGCGCGCGTCGAGGTGTGGCACCGACATCGGCGGCGAACCGGTCTCCGCCATGCCATAGGCCTTGACGCTGTGACGTTCAGTCAAAGTCGGCGCCTGGAAGGCCAGGAACTGGCCACCGACCGGGAAGCCGGCGTAGCTCTTGGCCTCCGGGATGCCAGACATTTGCAGCAACTTGAGCGCGGCTCCGCCAGCGCCAATGAAGACGAAGCGCGACTTGACTGTGGACTCGCTACCGGCCTTGAGATCCTTGACCGTCACGTTCCAGCTCTTGTCTTCGTTCTGACGCAGGGCGCTGACTTCATGACTCAGCTCCAGCTTGAAGTTAGGGCTACGCTCCAGACCGGCGCTCAGCTCACGCGTTATCACGCCGAAGTTGACGTCGGTGCCCAGTGGCATCCAGGTCGCGGCGACTTTTTGTTTTGGGTCGCGACCTTCCATCAGCAGTGGCGCCCACTGCTTGATCTGAGCGTGATCCTCCGAGTATTGCATACCGTAGAACAGAGGATTCTTGACCAGCGCCTGTTGACGCTTGTGCAGGAAAGCGATGTTGTCATCACCCCAGACGAAGCTCATGTGCGGAGTAGAGTTGATGAAGTTGCCAGGCTGGCTCAAGCGGCCCTCCTTCACCTGGTGCGCCCAGAACTGGCGCGAAACCTCGAATTTCTCGGCGATACCTACTGCGCGCTTTGTCTCGATGCTGCCATCGGGCAGTTGCGGAGTGTAGTTCAGTTCGGCGAAAGCGGAATGGCCGGTGCCGGCATTATTCCAGCCGTCCGAGCTTTCCTGCGCGACCCCGTCCATGCGCTCGTAGAGGCGGATATTCCAGTCCGGCTGCAATTCTTGTATCAAAGTTGCCAGGGTGATGCTCATGATGCCGCCGCCCACCAGTACGACATCGACCGGCTTATCGTTACCGGCGGCCGGCACCGAGCGCTGATGCAGCGGCCAGTAAAGAAATAGTGCAGCTACTGCTAATAGCAGCACAAATAAGGCAATGATCCGTTTAGTAATTTTTTTCATAAAATATAATAACAAAATAAAAATATTTACAACAAAGACAATAATAAAACCATGTCAATAGCAAGACTGACAAGTAAATACAGTCTTGCCCCCAGCATCAAGGAATTAACCCGATAGTATAAACTTAGACTTAGCGCAGAGTAGGCTTTACTTCATTCGCTAACGATTGAGCCACACCGACGCCCATCGCTACGCCGAATTTTTTCAGCACGCGCTCAGGCAAACCTTCACTCTTGGTGTAGTCGACAATATCTTCTTGCTTCAAGACATCCCGGGCGACGCTGTCGACCGTGCCGAAGCCGTCTACCAACCCCATCTCGACCGCCTTTGAACCGCTCCAGAATAGCCCGGAGAAGGTCTCCGGCGTTTCTTTCAAGCGCGTACCGCGGCCCTTACGAACCACATCGATGAATTGTTGATGAATCTCTGCCAACATATCTTGCGCATAACTCTTTTGGGGCGCACTCAGCGGGCTGAAGGGATCGAGAAAACCTTTGTTTTCGCCAGCGGTCAACAAACGCCGCTCGACACCGAGCTTGTCCATCAAGCCAGTAAAACCGAAGCCATCCATCAGCACGCCGATCGAGCCGACGATGCTGGCCTTATTGACGTAAATCTTATCGGCAGCAGCAGCGATATAGTAGCCACCGGATGCACACACTTCATCGACCACCACGTACAGGGGTTTGTTCGGATACTCCTTGCGCAGACGCACAATTTCGTCGTTGATGATGCCAGCCTGCACCGGGCTGCCGCCAGGGCTGTTAATACGCAAAATAACACCGACCGAATCGTTGACGGCAAAGGCATTGTCCAGCGCTGGAACCACTACGCTGGCAGAACCGTTGCCCTCGGATTCGATGGCGCCGCTAATCTTCACCAGGGCGGTATGTGCACCAACCGTCTGCGTGTCCGAGCCTTCGTAATTCATCCCCAACCAGAATGCAAAACCGATCACACCGAGCACTGCCAGCTTGAAAAAAATCCCCCAGCGCCGTCGTGCTCGCTGCTCGCGTAGCGAGGCATAGGCAAGTTTTTCGAGCAGCGCGCGCTCCCAACCTTCTTTTTTGCTGGTCGTTGCCGTTTCCACGTTATCAAATTCGTTATTACTCATGGTATTTACTCACATCGCTTATTCAAGATCGTTAATTGGAGACCGCCGCACATTCTCTGCCGGGCGGGCCGGCCCATCAGGCCATCACCGGCCGTACATATTCGTCAGGTATCCAGAACACCTGACCATTACTTTCCTCCACCAAAATCTTCTACAGCCGACCACCGCGGCACGGACCGCCGGCACACTTCCCGGTTTCCGGTTCGTACACGGCGCCGTGCGTGGCACACATCAGGTACAGACCGCTGGACTCGAAGAACTCCCCCTTCTAACCAATCCAGCTCCATGGAAACGTGCGCGCAACGGTTCAGGTAGGCATGAACAACATTATGATGGCGAACGGCAAACGCGACGGCATCCTCGCCGCCAGCCGTTACCGGGAAGCGCACGCCTTTGCCGCGCTCTTCCAGCTCAGAAGATCGACAAACCGGAATAAGAACATTACTCACAGGCTGCTCGCGTATCAGATGAGGGAGTGGCCGACGACATCAGGCATTGTCATTCAGCCAACCATGCAATTGCACGGTTGACGTTGCACTGAATAACGGCTTTAAAGCCAACAGTTCATGCGCCGGATGGGCACCGTACTGGACCGCGACACCGGCTGCGCCGGCATTGATAACCATTTGCAAATCATGGGTGGTATCGCCGATCATCACGGTGCGCTTCAGATCCTGACCGAGTTCGCGCGTGAGCTCCTGCAGCATGGCCGGATGTGGCTTGGAGAAGGTTTCGTCGGCGCATCGGGTGGCGTCGAAAACCGACAGCAACTTGGTTTCGTGCAACGCACGATTAAGTCCAACCCGACTCTTGCCGGTGGCGATGGCCAGGAAGTAGCCTTGCTGTGACAGGTCCGCCAGCATTTCGCGCACGCCATCGAACAACGCCAACTCCTGATCCTGCGACAAATAGTGATAACGATAGCGCTCCACCACTCTTGGATACTGGCTGGGCTCCAAGCCTGGCAATGCCACCGGCATCGCCTCCCTCAAACCCAGGCCGATCACGTGGGCTGCTGCCTTGTTATCAGGAATTGCCAATCCTAAATCCTTGGCAGCAGCCTGAATGCATTTCACAATGACGGCAGTGCTATCCATCAAGGTGCCATCCCAATCAAATACGATTAAGTCAAATTTCTTTCGCGCCATATTGCCTGGCAATTCCTTGCCAGCTCCTGATCATGTTATTGGATACAGCCTGCCGATAACTCGGCAAACCAATAAATAAATATTAACAGCTATTCTAAAGCCCCCCTGGGCTGCGACGTTGCGGAAGCAACATCTTGCGGCAGACTTTTCAAGAATTTCTCGCATTCCGGCGGCAGCGGGGCCTTCAAGGTTACCGGCCTGCCGGTTTCTGGATGTGCAAAGGTAATTTGATAGGCATGCAAAAACATGCGTTTAAGTGCTGTGCGCTGACCATCTGCTTTCTGCAATGTGCGATTCAACGCGAAATCGCCGTATTTATCATCCCCGGCAATCGCAAAGCCGCTGGACGACAAATGCACCCTAATCTGATGGGTGCGACCGGTTTTCAGTTCGGCTTCAAGCAACGCGTATTCACCATAACGGCGAATCAGGTTGAAAATTGTGTGGGAAGCCTGACCATCGGCCTGCACACGCACACGGCGTTCGCCGTCGGCAGCGGTATATTTATGCAGCGGCAACTTGATATGCTGGCGTTCGTTCTGCCAGTCGCCATGGACCAGGACCAGGTAGCGCTTATCGGTTTCGCCGTCGCGCATTTGCTCATGCAGATTGGTCAACGCAGAACGTTTCTTTGCCAACAACAAAATACCCGAGGTATCGCGATCCAACCGATGCACCAGTTCCAGGAACTTGGACTGCGGACGCGCCGCACGCAATTGTTCGATGACACCATAACTGACGCCGGAGCCGCCGTGAACCGCTACGCCTGCTGGTTTGTCGATTACCAACATTTGGTTATCTTCAAGCAATATCTTGAATTCTGCCCCAGGCACCACTTGCTCTTGCTTTTCTGCAATTCTAATCGGCGGCACCCGGATCACGTCGCCTTCCAGCAAGCGATAGGTCTGATCGATACGCCCTTTGTTGACCCGCACTTCGCCGGAGCGTAGCACGTGATAGATATGACTTTTGGGCACACCTTTGCAAATACGCAACAAGAAATTGTCGATTCGCTGACCGGCACCCTCGTCGCCGATGGTTAACAACTGAACTTGTAGCGGTGCGGGAGGCGGCTTCGCCTCTTGCGCTCCAGCCATTTTGGGCTCAGCCTTGTGCTTGAGCGCGGCTTGTGCTCGCGGCTCTGGGCGAGACTTGACTCGCCCTCCAGAAAATCTCGCTAAGTCCTTCATTTTGAATATATAATTGTTCCGCAATTGTTCAAAAACAGTTGCTGGTGTAAGAATAAAAAGACCATTCTACACAGGGGCGCCCCATCAGCCTCGCCAATTTGCAAATTTGATGGGAAATGTGTACGCATCACCCCTGCGCGAGTCAAGGTCGCACCGTTGTTGTCATCGGATAGCGCGCACGGATGCTGAACAAGAATGTCTGGATGATTAGGATAACGTCCGGCAAGCTCGATGCAATTTATGATTGCGACGAGCTCGCCGGCAGATGCAAATACTTATAAATTTGTCGATTAGATTACTGAAACCAATGCTTTATTTGGCCTTACCAAGCTGCTCACCGCCAGGCGCCATGCTCGCGATCCGCGAACTGCACGGCGCTGTACCGGTATGCGCTGGTGGGCTTCGGTAAGACGACAGTACTGCATCCGCGCCTGTGCACTGCGCCCTATCTGGTAGATCGGCGCTGACACACCAAGGCAATTCTCCCCCCCCTGACACTCCGTTCTCGCGTACATCCCTGTACTTTTTGTCGCTGACAGAAATGCTGAAGACCAGCATCTTGAAGCGCCATTGAATTGACCCAAGGGTCACGGAGCGAAAAAAATGAAACGCATGTTGTTTAATGCTACGCAGCAAGAAGAGCTGCGCGTGGCAATTGTTGACGGACAAAAGCTCATCGACATCGATATCGAAACCACCGGACGCGAACAACGCAAGTCTAATATCTACAAAGGTGTGATTACCCGTATCGAGCCCTCGCTGGAAGCCTGCTTCGTCAACTACGGCGAAGAACGCCACGGCTTCTTGCCATTCAAGGAAGTGGCCCGCACCTACCTCAAGAAAGGTATCGACGTCCGCAACGCATCGATCAAGGATGCATTGCGCGAGGGCCAGGAAATCATGGTCCAGGTCGAAAAGGAAGAGCGCGGCAACAAAGGCGCGGCTCTGACCTCCTTCGTTTCTCTGGCGGGCCGTTACCTGGTCCTGATGCCGAACAATCCGCGCGGCGGCGGCGTTTCCCGTCGGGTCGAGGGCGAAGATCGTCAGGAACTGCGCGAAACCATGGATCAACTGGATCTGCCAAGCGGCATGTCGGTGATCGCTCGGACTGCTGGCATCGGCCGCAATGTTGATGAATTGCAATGGGACTTGAACTACCTGATGCAACTCTGGCGCGCCATCGAAGGTGCCGGTACAGAAGGTAAAGGCGCCTTCCTGATTTATCAGGAATCATCGCTAGTGATCCGCGCAATCCGTGACTACTTCCAACCGGATATCGGCGAAATCCTGATCGACACCGATGAAATCCACGACCAAGCCCAGCAGTTCATGGCCCACGTCATGCCCGACATGGTGCATCGCGTAAAACGTTATCGCGACGACGTGCCGCTGTTCTCCCGTTTCCAAATCGAACACCAGATCGAAACCGCTTACTCGCGCACAGTGCCGTTGCCATCCGGCGGCGCCATCGTGATCGACCATACCGAAGCACTGGTTTCCGTCGACGTCAACTCAGCCCGCGCTACCCGTGGCAGCGACATCGAAACCACCGCGTTCAACACCAACTGCGAAGCGGCTGAAGAAGTTGCGCGGCAATTGCGTTTGCGCGATCTGGGCGGCCTGATCGTGATCGACTTCATCGACATGGAAAACTCCAAGAATCAGCGCGAAGTCGAAACCCGCCTGAAAGACGCTCTGCGCTATGACCGCGCGCGCGTCCAGATGGGCAAGATTTCACGCTTTGGTCTGATGGAATTGTCACGCCAACGCCTGCGTCCGTCGTTGTCGGAAGGCAGCCACGTCACTTGCCCGCGTTGCAACGGCACCGGCCATATCCGCGATACCGAATCGTCTGCTTTGCAAGTCCTGCGCATCATCCAGGAAGAAGCAATGAAGGAAAATTCGGCGGCGATTCACGTTCAGACCCCGGTCGACGTCGCCGCGTTCCTGCTCAACGAGAAGCGCGGTGAAATCCTGAAGATTGAGACACGCCACCGCGTCGGCATCATCCTGATCCCGAACAAGCATCTGGAAACCCCGCATTACAAGCTAGAACGTCTCAAGCACGACGATCCGCGCCTGGAGGAATCGCAGGCCAGCTATGCGATGGCAGGGCAAGCCGATACCGATATCGGCTACAGCAAAACCCAGAAGGAAGAAAGTCGTCCTCGCCAGGAAGCCGTGGTCAAGGGCATTACACCCGACCAACCGGCGCCGATGGTGGAACGCAAGGCGGTCGAGGCAGCTCCTGCGGCGGCAGTGCCGTCAGCAAGCGGCACCGCCGAGAAAAGTTTCCTCGGCAAGATATTCGGCTTCCTGTTCAGCGAGCCTGCAGCGCCGGCAGAGGTTCCGGCAGCGGCAACTGAAGCTAAGGGTCCGCAACAGCGCGACCGTGGCGATCGCAACAATCGCGGCGGCCAGCGTGGCCGCAATCGTAACGGCCGCAACCGCGACCGTAGCGAAGAGCGCGACGGCAACACTCAGGAAGCACGTGACGACAACGCCAAGAAACAGGTAGTCGACACAGCAGAAGTCAAGGCGCAACAACGTCCGCAGCGTGAACCACGTGAGCCGCGTGAACCGAAAGAAGCCCGGGACAACAACGAAAGCAAGTCGGAGGCACGCAACGAAAACCGTCGCGAACGTGGGGAGCGTCAGCCGCGCGAAGAGCGCAAGGAAGCAACCGTCGAAGCCAAGATTGATGAAACCTTGCTGAAAAACGGCGTTCCAGCAGTCGCCGGCTTCAGCGCGGCAGGCGTGGTCGAAGCGATAGAGCCGAATCAGATTGATGGCGCCGTGGTTGAGGTGAAAACCGGCGAACAAGATGAAGAGCCGCGTCGTCGTCGTCGTGGCGGTCGCAATCGTAATCGCCGTGATCGCGATGCTGGCGAAGGATCGACAGAAGAAATGGAAAATGGCGAAGCGCCGGCAAATACAGCATCGGAAGCCGGTGAAGAAGCCGCACCTGCTGTTGTTGCAGTACCGTTCAGCGCTCCGTCTCAAGCCAAGCAGGCCGAAGCGTCAGGCCACGCAGACAGCCACGTGCCAATGATGGCCTCGTCGGTACCAGCTTCGCAAGAAGTTGTAGCTCAGGCAGTTGAAACGCCGGTAGTGCCGACTGCGCTGTCGAACGCGATTGCTGCACCGCTGGTGCCGCAGCGGGTTGAATTACAGCCGGTTGAAGCGCAGCCGGTTGAGTTGCAGCAAGAAACAGTAACGATAGCCGCCGCAGTGGAGCCGACGCCAATCGCCACACCGGCTCCGGTTACCGTTGCGGCAACGCCGAAGGTAATCGAAGCGGAACCTGCTGCGGCCACTCCAGAGGCAGCGGTATCGACGCCGGATCAGTTGGTTCTGTCGGAAGCCTCTGCGGTTGTGGTTGAGCAACCGGCGGCGGCACCGCAAATCGAGACCGAAGCGGCTGTCGTCGTCGCTGCCGTACCGGCCACGACTGCTGCATCTGAGGCAGACACTGCAACTGTTGCAGAGATTAAAACTGTTGCGCCTGTTGCGCCTGTTACAGCCAGCGTCGCAGCTCCGGTTGCGGCAGTTGCGCCGGTTGAACCGACCCCGACCGCATCGCCAACCTCGATTGAGGCGGAGCCGGTGTCTGTAGCAGCGCCTATTGCAGCAGCTCCGGTGGCGCCCAAGCCAGCCTTGGCCGAGGTCGAGGATCTGCAAAATGTGCTGACCGCAGCAGGCCTGACACTGGCAGCAACCGATCCGACCAAGCTGCGTGCAGCCCAGGAAGCAAGTGCAAGTATTGTCGCCGCGCCACGTGTGCCGCGCCAACGCAAGCCATTGCCGCCGCAATCCAACGAACCGCTGCAGCAGGTCGAAACCCAGCGTTCACAGGGTTAAACAGCTCAGCAGCATCTTGCAGCGCTAGGCCTGAAGCGGTGACGCAAGATGGCAAGACGACAAAGGGAGTCCAAGACTCCCTTTGTCGCGTCTCAAGCCAACGCGCACAGCGTGCATGCCATGCCAGAGCTAGAAATCAATCTGCATGGTATCTTGTAGACGTTACAACCCATACAGAAATACCGGAACATTTTCCCTGAAACACATCATGACTAAAAAAGTCATACCGCTGATCGATAGCCGCAGCTTTCTGCCGCCAACCTTGCCCTCAATACTTGAAGCGCCGACTGGTCTGTTGGCGGATGACTTGGGCAGACCTCTGCACGACTTGCGTATTTCGGTCACTGATCGCTGCAACTTTCGCTGCATCTATTGCATGCCGCGCAAGGTGTTCGACAAGGACTACGCGTTCCTGCCGCATACAGCATTGCTGTCGTTCGAGGAAATTACCCGCCTGGCCAGCCTGTTCGTAGCGCACGGTGTGCACAAGATCCGACTGACCGGGGGCGAGCCGCTGCTGCGCAAGAACATCGAACGCCTGATCGAAATGCTGAGTGCACTGAAGACGCCGGACGGCAAGGATCTCGACCTGACGCTGACCACCAACGGTTCGCTGCTGGCGAGAAAAGCCCAGTCATTGAAAGATGCCGGCCTCAAACGTGTCACAGTCTCCCTCGATGCACTCGACGAAACTATCTTCAAGCGCATGAACGATGCCGACTTTCCGGTCTCGGAAGTGTTACATGGACTCGATGTGGCGCATCAGGTCGGACTCGGTCCGATCAAGGTCAGCATGGTGGTCAAGCGCGGCGTCAACGACCAGGAAATCCTGCCAATGGCGCGTTACTTCAAGAACACGCCGTATATTCTGCGCTTTATCGAATACATGGATGTCGGCGCCTCGAACGGCTGGAAGATGGACGAAGTGCTGTCTTCCGCCGAGGTGGCTCAGCGCATCCAGAGCGAGTTGCCGTTGCAGCCGATGGCCGCCAACTACACCGGTGAAACCGCGCAGCGCTGGCGCTATAGCGACGGCAGCGGTGAAATCGGCTTGATCTCCAGTGTCACTCAGGCCTTCTGTCATGACTGCTCACGGGCGCGCCTGTCAACGGAAGGCAAGCTGTACACCTGTCTGTTCGCCAGCGCCGGCCACGACTTGCGTGCATTATTGCGTAGCGAAGGCAGCGACCGCGAAATCTCCAGCGTCATCGCGCAGCTGTGGCGTGCGCGCGATGATCGCTACTCTGAACTACGAACGCAAAATACCGAGGGATTGACGCCGCGCCGGAAAAAAGTGGAAATGTCATATATCGGCGGCTGACCCGATACGCCATGGCTGTTAATCCTGCTCCCACCCAATTGAATATCACCGGCCTGATACTGGCGGGCGGCCGCGGCAGCCGCATGGGCGGTGTCGACAAAGGCCTGGTCCTGTTGGATGGCAAGCCGATGGCGGCACACGTGATCGCGCGTCTGACACCGCAGGTCGGTTCTTTACTCGTCAACGCCAACCGCAACCAGGACGGCTACGCGGCATTCGGCTGGCCAGTGTGGCCAGACCAACAGCCGGGTTTTGCCGGGCCGCTGGCGGGACTGCAGGCAGGCCTACAGCACTGCAACACGGCATATCTGGCGACGGCACCGTGCGACTCGCCATTCTTGCCGCATGACCTGGTGTCGCGTCTGGCGTCGGCGCTGACAGAGAACGCTGCCGACCTGGCGGTGGCAGCGACGCTGGATCCGGATAGCAGAACCGTGCGGGCACAGCCGGTGTTCATGCTACTCAAGAGCAATTTATTGACCGACCTCAATGCCTATCTGCTTGATGGCGGGCGTAAAATGGAGACTTGGTATCGACGCCTGAACTATTGTGAAACACTGTTCACCGATGCCGAGGCCTTCAGCAACATCAATACGCAGCAACAATTGCAGCAGCGACAACACTAAGATGACCAATTTGAAGAATTCGATTCCCCAGTCAAAGCCATCGCTATCAGCACTGACCAGTTGCCTGTCGGACTACGATCCGGATGCCATGCCGGTACCGCAGGCGCAGGCCATCATCCGCGATTTCGTCACGCCAGTGACGGCAATTGAAAAAGTCGCGTTGCGCAGCGCGCTGGATCAGATTCTCGCAAGCGATATCATTTCGCCGATCGACGTTCCGGCGCACGACAATTCCGCCATGGATGGTTACGCTTTTCACTCCATCGACCTGCGCCATGATGCCGATACCACGCTCAACGTCATCGGCACCGCCCATGCCGGCCGCGCTTATACAGGAACCATCGGGCGTGGCGAGGCGATTCGCATCATGGCCGGTGCACTGATGCCCGCCGCGCTAGACACCGTGATTCCGCAAGAGTTTGTCAGTAGCGCCACAACCGACTCTGCCACCATCCCAGTCGATGCCGTCAAACCCGGCGCCAATCGACGCCTGGCTGGCGAGGACCTGAAATCCGGCACGCCGGCGTTACGCCAGGGCCGTATCCTGCGGCCGGCCGATCTCGGCTTGCTGGCATCGCTGGGGATCGCCGAAGTGCCAGTGCGACGGCGCTTGCGCGTGGCTTTTTTCTCGACTGGCGATGAGTTGCGCTCGGTCGGCGAAGTCCTTGATCCGGGGTGCGTCTACGACTCCAATCGCTACACCCTGTACGGCATGCTGCAACGCCTCGGCTGCGACATCATCGACATGGGCGTGGTCGGCGACGAGCCACAGGCGCTAGAACACGCCTTCCGCAGCGCTGCCGAAAATGCCGATGCGATCATCACCTCCGGCGGCGTATCGGTCGGCGATGCCGATTACACCAAGCAAATGATGGCCAAGCTGGGTGATGTCGCTTTCTGGAAAATCGGCATGCGTCCGGGACGCCCACTGGCGTTCGGCAGCATCGCTTCTGGCGGCGAGCAAGCTCTGTTTTTCGGCTTACCCGGCAATCCGGTCGCGGTCATGGTGTCGTTTTATTTCTTTGCCCGCAATGCGCTGCTGCAGATGATGGGAGCGCAAGTTGCCGCGTTGCCACTGACGCCCGCCGTGGCGGCCGTCAACATCCGCAAGCGGCCGGGCCGCACCGAATACCAGCGCGGCATCCTGACCATGAGCGATGGACGATGGTCGGTGCGCCCCACAGCAGCGCAAGGCTCCGGTATCCTGCGTTCGATGGCAGAAGCCAATTGCATGATCGTGCTGGGTCACGACCAAGGCGATGTCGCCGGCGGCGATATGGTCGACGTGATCTTGTTTGATGGACTGATCTAAAACCGCGGCGAACCATGAGCACAAGGATACATTCATGGTCGAAAAATTCAGCCGCAACCTGACCCGCGTCGACAAAAAATTTCTGTTGGCAATCTAACGAGGTACCAAAATTAGCGCACCTCGTCGCACATATCACTTGGCATATACACTTTATCGATGAGCGGCAGTTGCCTTGCCAGCCTAGCCTTTCTGATCTTTCTGATCTTTCTGATCTTTCTGATCTTTCTGATCTTTCTGATCTTTCTGATCTTTCTGATCTTTCTGATCTTTCTGATCTTTCTGATCTTTCTGATCTTTCTGATCTTTCTGATCTTTCTGATAGGCCAAGGCTGGATGCCAATCGCCACCCCGGCCCTCCGGCGTCAGATCAAACAGGTTCCACAGCGGCCAGAGCAAATCGAGGTGGCGCGGCTCTTCGGCGGGACTCCGCTGCGTATAGAGTAATTCTGTATTGTAGAAATGGTAAATCCGCCCTGCCCTGCACACAAACACGTTGAGCGCCGGAAGCTGGCGGCCATCGGCGGTTTGGTTTCGCCATGGTAATCGGCATTGAAGCTGTTATGCGCCGATGACAACATGTGCAGATTGTGCCAGCCGCGCTGTAGCGCGAAGAGCAGGATGCGCTGGATCGGCGACTTGGCGACTACCGCTACATTGACCTGCTGCAACGCATGCAGCATGTTGCCGTTCAGGCCGTCCAACATCGAGGTGCACGAGGCGCACGGTCGCGCCATGTCGGGTCCGTACATGAAACTGTAGAGGATCAGGCTATCCTTGCCATCGGCAAATAGTTCCGACAACCTGATTTTCCTGGTGACGCCGAATGCATCGAGATCAGGATCACCCTCATCGAACAGGTAATCCTCGGTCAGCGCGCCGCCAAGCGGCAAGTTGCGCCGCAATGCCGCTACCCACTCCAGTTGTCGACGCAGTTCCAGTTCTGCCTGCAACAGATCGTCGCGTGCGGTTCTATACACTTCGCTCTCTTGTGGAAAACGAATCTGATGCTGTGAAGTGGTCATTGTTTCCTCCCGTGATGCGTTGCAGGGTCGAACTCATCGAAGCAGAGGTAAAAGCATACCGGGTGCCGCGTCGACAGTATAGGACAGCGCATCAGACTTAACTAGCTGGCATGTATTTACATGATTGCTCACGCTACCGAAGCAATGCAAAGCAACTTGCCAAAGATAAAGGCGACCTTCTTTGCGTGCGCGCACCTGAACATTGTTCACTCGCACACAAATGGTAATGATTCTCACTTGTAGGAATGGCGAACATAACGCTTTTGTTCCGCTGCCCAGCTCAGCATCATTCCAGGTCTGCGCGTCAACGACTATAGCCTGATGCCTGAGCAGAACGATCCCTCATACACGGGCAAGGCCGAATGATGAAAGCGTGCTGCAGGAACTCGTATGAAACCACCTATCGACACCACGCGGCGCATGCTGCTGGGTGGTGCAACAGCGGGCCTGCTACAGAGACTGAGCTGGCTGAATGCGATGTTGCGGGGTGAGGCAAAAGCGATGCAGCCGGGCGCACCGAAGGTGCAGCCGCGGGGCATGCGCGTCGCTTTTCTGCACGATCCGGCGGGGGTGTTGTGGCACATCGCTGACAGCCGCAACAGCCGTAGCTGGCTGCGCGGTGATGGGACTGAAAATGAAATACCGCTTCAGCCCTCTTCGTCGGGCAACAAATCAGGCTCCTTGCCCAGCAAGCGCTGAGCCGCCTCGCTGGGCAAGGCTTCTACCGATTTCAGTTTGCGCGCCATCTGGCGGCTGCGCACTTCAGCCTGATCAATATTCTTGGCGGCGCGTTCCAGCGTCAGTTTGGTAGCCGCCAGCACATCGCCGAACTTGCCGAATTCGGTCTTGACGGCACCCAGCACCTGCCACACTTCCGATGAGCGTTTCTCCAGTGCCAGCGTGCGGAATCCCATCTGCAGGCTGCTCAGTAATGCCGACAAAGTCGATGGTCCGGCGATACTGATGCGGTGCATGCGTTGCAATTCGTCGGCCAAACCGGGACGGCGCATGACTTCCGCATACAAGCCTTCGGTCGGCAAAAACAGGATGGCGAAATCGGTAGTCAGCGGCGGCGACAAATATTTTTCGGCGATGGTCTTGGCTTCGCCGCGAACCGCACGCTCCAACTCCTTTGACGCCTGCGCAACGCCTTCTGCATCAGCCCGATCGGCGGCTTCGACCAGACGCTCGTATTGCTCCTTCGGGAATTTGGCATCGATTGGCATCCACACCGGCGTACCGGCATCGTCGTTGCCGGGCAGCTTGATAGCAAACTCGACCCGCTCACCGCTACCCGGAACAGTCTCCACATTCTTGGCGTATTGCTCCAGCGTCAGCACCTGCTCCAGCAGCATTTCCAACTGTACTTCGCCCCAGGTGCCGCGCGTCTTGACGTTGGTCAGCACGCGCTTAAGATCGCCGACGCCGATTGCCAGTTGCTGCATCTCGCCCAAGCCTTGATGGACCTTTTCCAGACGGTCGGAAACAATCTTGAACGACTCACCCAGGCGTTGTTCCAGGGTCGCATGCAATTTTTCATCGACGGTCTTGCGCATTTCTTCAAGACGCAGACCATTGTCGTTTTGCAGGTCCTTGATCTTGGCTTCCAGGGTAGCGCGTACTTCCGCCATGCGCTGCGCATTCGATTCGGTCAGCGCCGTCAGCGTCTGGTTAAGGGTATCGCCGAAACGCTTGAGCGATTGTGCCTGTTCTTCGCGGTTAGTCTGCGCCTGCTGGTTCATCGCCAGACGCATGCTATCAAGCTGTTGGGCGTTGGTTTCGTTGAGCTTGACCAGTTGCTGGGCGAAGGTGTCGATCTGGTTATTTTGTAGCGTGGCCACGCTGGTCATCTGTGCTGCCAGGGTTTGCTGCAACTGGCCGAAACTGCTGCCTAGTTCCTGCCGCATGCTCTGCGCGCTGCTCTGCACTTCGCTGCGCAGTTCGCGCTGCTGGCGATCGCCGCGATCTTGTTGATCTTGCTGGTGGCGTTGCAGATCGTTTTGCAATTGCGTCAATTGCTGTGCTGGATCGGCGCCACGGGAGCCGCGCACGATAGCGATGATCTGCAGCACAATGATGATAGCGGCAACAGCCAACAGGACGAGCAGTTCGGATGAGGTCATGTGTTCTTAGATAAATGTGAAATTGCGGATGTGAAGCAGCGAGATTTTAACGTGGCAAGCGGCGCGCTATCAGCGCCATCACTTATCACTGCTGAGGATCAGCTTTGTTGCGCATCCAGTCGGCCGTCTGGAAGAAAGACGTCAGCAGGCGCTCCTGCAAACCTTCCTCCATGCCGACTTCGTGCATCGCCATTGCCATGCAGCGCAGCCACTGGTCGCGCTCGGGGGTGGCAATTGCATATGGCAAGTGACGGGCACGCAGGCGCGGATGACCGAAGCGCTCTATGTACAAATCAGGGCCGCCGCTCCAGCCGCTCAAAAACCAGTAAAACTTGTCACGGGAGCCTTCCAGCGCGGTCGGATGCAGAGCGCGGATCACGGCAAATTGCGGTTCCAGGTCCATCAGGTCGTAGAAGCGATCGACCAGAGCGCGCAGCTTATCAGCACCGCCGATCAGTTCGTACAAAGTCGCTTGCCGTGGTTGCCCGGTGGTTTCGGCGGAGGTAGTGTGTTCTGTCGTCATAGGGAAATAATGGAGGCGTAAGCCAGCATTATCCCCGAAATGACGCATCCAGGCGCGATATCAAGCCTCGCGCAACGTTTGCAGCGGCGGCTGATTCAAGACATGCCGTAATCCGACCCAGCCGCCGGCAAACGTGCAACCCGCGCCAATAAACATACCGGCCAGCCATACCAGCGGGCTGAAGGTCCAGGTAAAGTTGAATACGTAGTGCGCCAGCGCCCAGCCGATTGCCGCCGCACCGCTCGCCGCCAGAAAACCGGCCAGGCTGCCGACCAGTGCAAATTCAATCCATTGCGATTGCGACAACTGCTTGCGGGTCGCGCCTAACGCCCGCAACAGTCCGGCTTCTCTGGTCCGTTCATCTTGCGAACCGACCAGAGCGGCGTACATCACCAGCGCACCGGAGGCCAGCGTAAACAGGAACAGGAACTCAACCGCCGCCACCACCTGATCGATCACGCCCTGAATCTGCTTGATGACCCTGCCGATATCGACCACCGTTAAGTTGGGAAAATCGCGCGTCAGTTGATTGGCGAAATTGGCCTGCGCATCCGGCAGATTGAAAGCGGTAATCCAGGTTTGCGGCATGTCGGCCATCAGCTTGGGATTAAGAATGACAAAAAAATTGGCCCGCATCGATCCCCATTCCAGCTTGCGCAAACTGGTGACCGGCGCGCTAACCAATTGCCCGGCGATGTCGAATTGCAGGCGATCGCCAATCTTCAGGTTCAAGGTTTTAGCCAGTCCCTCTTCCACTGAAGCAGCCGGTTGCTGATCACTAAACCAATGACCGGCAGTTAGCACGTTTTGCTCTGGCAAATGGTTCATGGTGGACAGGTTGAACTCGCGATCGACCAGACGTTTGGCGCGGTCGTCGGCATAAGTATCGACGCTGACCGGCTTGTCGTTGACCTGGATCAGGCGACCGCGAATCATTGGAAACAATTCCGGTTGGGCGATACCGATGGCCTGCAGACGATGCGTAATCTCGGCACGTTGCTGGTCCTGAATATTGATTACAAAGCGGTTCGGCGCATCGACCGGGGTGGCCTGGCGCCAGGCGCCGACCAGATCGCCGCGGATCACCGTCAACAGCAGCAACGCCATCAAGCCTAGCGACAAGGCGACGATCTGCACGATGGTAGCGACCGGGCGCCGTTGCAGCGCCGTCAGCGCGAAGCGCCAGCTCGGGTTGCGCGATAAACCACGGACATGGCGCGACGCCTTCAGCGCCAGCCAGCCCAGCAACGCAAACAGACCGAAGCCGCCAAGGAAGCCGAGTGCGGTCAGCAAACCCAGCTTCAAGTCACTAGCCTGCCACAACAGCAAACCGATAAACGTCAGCGTGCCAAGGACGTAGGTGGCCAGCACCATCGCCTGCGGCGCATCCTGCTCGCGCCGGATCACACGGTTATGCGGTACATTGCGCAATTGCAGGATCGGCGGCAGAGCAAAGCCGATCAACAGCAGAAGACCGGTAATCAAACCCTGCAGCGCCGGCATCACACTGGCCGGCGGCAGATCGCTGGAGACGAACTTGCCGAGCAGCTCCAGCAACATGAAATGCGCGCCGAAACCCAGCAACACGCCCACTGCACTGCCCGCCACGCCGATCAGCAAGAATTCCAGCAGATACAATTGCGTCATCTGTCGCTGGCTCAGGCCAAGGCAGCGCAGCATCGCGCAGGCATCCAGATGACGCAGCATGAAACGCCGCGCCGCCATCGCTACGGCCGCCGCCGCCAGCAATGCCGACAGCAATCCCACCAGCGACAGAAACTGCTCGCCGCGATCCAACGTAGCGCGCATTTCGGGCCGAGCGTTTTCCAGGCCCTCAATGCGCACGCCCCTCAGGTTCTCACGCTTGATGTCGCTTTCGACCCACTTCTGGAAATCCTGGATCTGCCGCGCGGCACCGCTCAACAGCAACCGGTAGGTCACGCGCGAGCCGTCCTGAATCAGGTTGGTCGATGCCAGATCAGGCATCGAGAGCATCACGCGCGGGGCGAAGTTGATGAAACCGCTGCCGCGATCCGGCTCCACCACCAGCACCTTGGCGATCTTAAAAGTACAATCACCAAGCTTGAGGGGATCGCCAACCGCCAGATTCAGCGCGCTCAGCATGTTCGAATCCAGCCACACGGTGCCTGCCGCAGGTATCTGCCGGGTGGTCACATCGGCAGCGCCGAGCCGATCGGAGACGACCAGATGGCCGCGCAAGGGGTACCCGCTGCTGACCGCTTTCAGGGAAGCAAGCTGTGAGCGCGTGGCATCACCCTCACCAGCAATCGCCATACTGGGAAACACGACCGTGTCGGCCAGCGTCAGTTGGCGCCGTTCAGCCTCATTGCGCCAGTTTGGGCTAATGCGCTGGTCGGCGGAGATCAGCAGATCGGCACCCAGCAGTTGATGTGCATCGCGCGTCATGCCAGCGCGCATGCGATCGACAAAAAAGCCTACCGCCGACAACGAGGCAACCGCCACGATCAACGCAATCAACAGGAATCGTAATTCACCGGCGCGCCAGTCGCGCCGGGTCATGCGTAGGGACTGTAAAAAAATCATGTGGCCAATCGTTGAAAGACCCAGCGTATGCCACGCCATAATTTGGTCAGCAGCCAGATCGCAAACAGAAAAAACAAAATCAGGAACGCGAACAATAACCAGGGATGGAAGAACGCCGCCCACAAGCCGCCCAGCACCGTGATGTCTTCAGAAAACGATGCGGTCCAGTTGCTTAGCGGCTCCGGCGTGGTGTTGATCATGGCCCGGCTGCCAGCCTTGGTGGCGTGTGCGCCCAGTGCGAACGTGCCGCCGACCAGCGCCGCTACCGTAGTCCAGGCTGGATCCATGTGTCCCATGGCTGCCACGGCCAGGATAGCGCCGGCCGGAATCCGGATAAAGGTATGGATGGCGTCCCATACCGAATCGAGGCCGGGGATCTTGTCGGCCAGGAACTCGATGGCGGTCAGCAAACCAGTCACACCGATGACCCAGGGCGATTCCAATATATGCAGCGCCTGCGGCAGATCGATCCAGCCGGCGCGGCCGAACCAGCCAGCGATGAAAAGCGCCATGTACAGGCGGATGCCGCTGGCCCAAGACAAACCGCCAGCGAGCGCGACATTGGAGAGTGTATCAATCATGATGCCCCCCTTTTTTCGGGATTCGATCTGATGCCGAGACTTGCTTTGGGTACTGATGTGACTCTTGTACTTAGGCTCTAGCGTAACGTAAACCGCCATCAGCCGCGCAAGATTAGCCATGCGGCCAGCAAAATCAACGCCGTACTGAAGCTCAGACGCAACTTGCGCTCAGGCAGACGATGCGCCAGTGCGACACCGGCGGAGACGCTGAAGATGCCGCCGACGGCCAGCGGAATGCCAATGTGCCAGTCGACGTGGCCGGCATAGGCGAAGGTGCCAAGGGCAATTAGCGCTCCCGGCGAGACCAGCGCCAATGCCATACCCTGAGCGGCGGTCTGGGTCATGCCGAAGAACGCCACCAGCGCCGGTGGCGCGACGACCCCGCCGCCGACCCCGAAAAACCCTGAAATAGCGCCACCGATGACCCCGACCACCGGCAGATAACGCGGCCCCAGCAAAGGTTGAGCGCGCCGCAACGACTTCTTGCGGGCGGCGTTCCAGAACAGATACAGGCCCAGCCCGCCCATGAAAACCGCGAAGGCAAAGTGCAATCTGGCGGCGCTGATGATAGTAGCGTACCAGGCGGTGGCATAGGTTACCAGTATCGCCGAGCCGCCCAGCACGACGGCAGAAGGCAAGTCCAGACTGTTGCGCTGACGGTAGCGCCAGAAACCGAGCATCACATTGGGCGCCACCATGACCAGCGCCGTGCCTTGTGCCAGTTGCTGATCCATGCCGTACAGCAGGCCCAGCACCGGGATCGCGATCAAGCCACCACCTATCCCGAACAAGCCGCCAACCCCACCCAGCACGGCGCCCAGAAGCAGGTTGCCAGCAAACAGCGATAATTCTTCAAGCATGATAATCCGGCAGTTGGCGACGGCGTCTCCGCTGAACGGCGGGTGTCCGACGAATGAAAGAAGAGCGGCACCGCGGCAAATGCTGGCGGTGCCGGACGGGTACTACTTGGAATCGACCAGCTGCGCCACGCCGACGTCGCCGCATTGGGCGCGGTTGCGCAATGCATGATCCATCAATACCAGCGCCAGCATCGCTTCGGCAATCGGCGTGGCGCGGATGCCAACGCAAGGATCGTGGCGACCGAAGGTTTCAACGATAGCCGGATTGCCCTGTTTGTCAATCGACTGGCGCGGCGTGCGAATGCTGGAAGTCGGCTTGATGGCAAGCGAGACGGTAATGTCCTGGCCGCTGGAAATACCGCCCAGAATGCCACCGGCGTTGTTGGTGAGAAAGCCGTGACGCGTGATTTCGTCGCCATGCTGAGAACCTTTTTGCGCCACCGAGGCGAAACCGGCACCGATTTCCACACCCTTGACGGCATTGATGCCCATCATCGCGTAGCCGATCTCGGCATCGAGCTTATCGTACAGCGGCTCGCCCAAACCGACCGGGACGTTGGCTGCCACCACATCGATGCGTGCACCACAGGAATCGCCATCCTTACGCAACGCATCCATATACGCTTCAAGTTCGGCGATCTGGCTGACATTAGCGGCAAAAAACGGGTTATTCGGGACATGCTCCCAGGATTCGAACATGATCGGCAATTCGCCTAACTGGCTCATGCAACCCTTAAATGTGGTGCCGTATTGCTGCCGCAGCCATTTCTTGGCGATCGCCGCAGCGCCGACAATCGGTGCCGTCAGCCGAGCCGATGAACGGCCGCCGCCGCGCGGATCGCGGATGCCGTATTTTTGCCAGTAGGTGTAATCGGCATGGCCGGGACGGAAAGTATCGACGATGTTGCCATAATCCTTGCTGCGCTGGTCCTGATTGCGGATCAACAACGCAATCGGTGTGCCGGTAGTCTTGCCTTCGTAGACGCCAGACAGGATCTCGACAGTGTCCGGCTCCTGCCGCTGGGTCACATGGCGTGAAGTGCCGGGCTTGCGGCGATCAAGGTCAGGCTGGATATCGGCTTCCGACAACGCCATTCCCGGCGGACAGCCATCGATCACGCAGCCGATGGCAGGGCCGTGGGATTCGCCGAAATTGGTGACGCTAAACAGACTGCCAAAAGTATTGCCGGGCATGATGATCCAGATAAAGAGGCCTAAAAACGTGATTTTACCAGTGCCGCCCCCCAGGGGCTACCTGAACGGCAGGCTTGTTGCCTTGGAGGTATCAACATGTCGTTCAGCCATGCACGATTCACTGCCAGGCGCCACGCAGGGCTTGCACTTGCTCTTGCAGATACTCGGGTGTAGCCTGTGCCGGCGCCACCGGCTCGCCCACCGCAAGCTGCAATGCCGACAACGGGCCGCGCTTGAACGAACGATGCAAAGGATTACCGGCGCTGCGGGTCCACATGCTGCCCCAGAGTCCGCTCAGTGCCATCGGGATGACAGGCACCGGAGTGCGATCGACGATCTTCTTGATGCCGCCACGGAAGGCGTTCATATCGCCAGTGCTGGTCAGTTTTCCTTCCGGGAAAATACAGATCAGATCGCCGTCTTCCAACGCTGCGGCGATTTGCGCGAAAGCGCGCTCCATGATTTCCGGATTTTCTTTGGCAGGCGCAATCGGTATCGCCTTGGCGGTCTTGAACAGCCAGGCCAATACAGGAATCCTGGAGATTCTGTGATCCATCACGAACCGGATCGGACGCGGGCTGGCCGCCATGATGACGATGGCATCGATGTAGCTGACGTGGTTACACACCAGTACCGCGGCCCCTTCGGCGGGAATCAGATCGCGGTTGATGGTCTTCACGCGATGGATGGTGTGGATCAGGATCCAGGCAATGAACCGCACCAGGTACTCCGGCACCACCGTGAAAATATATATAGCAACAAGCGCATTAAGAATCGCGGTGACCAGGAAAATCTGCGGAATCGTAAAGCCCAGTTGCAGCAATACCAGCGCCACCAGCGCCGCCGCCACCATGAACAAGGCATTCATGATATTCATGCCGGCAATCGTGCGCGACAGATGCCGGGGATCGCAGCGGGTCTGGATTACGGCGAACAACGGCACGATGTACAAGCCGCCGAACAGGCCGATCATGATGCAGTCCATAAGGATGCGCCAGCTGCCGTACTGCTGCAGAAAACCGCTCATATCGACTGCGACGGTATTGGTGTAACTGACGCTGGCCAGAAACAGATCCAGGCCGAATACCGACAAGCCGATGGCGCCAAAAGGCACCAGACCGATTTCAACCTTATGGCCAGACAGACGCTCGCACAACAGCGAACCAACTCCAACGCCGAGCGAAAACACCGTCAGCAGCAGCACAAACACGCTATGGTCGCCATGCAGATAATTCTTGGCAAACAACGGGAACTGCGCCAGCACGATGGCGCCGTAAAACCAGAACCAGGAATTGGCCAGCATCGCCAGGAAAACCGGCCGGTTCTTGCGCGAGAAAGCAAGATTGCGCATCGTTTCCGGGATCGGATTCCAATTGATCTTCAGCGTCGGCTCGGCCGCCGGCGTCAGCGGAATGCGGCGACTGAACAACCAGCCAGCAACCGCAATGGCCAACGTGCCGCCAACCACCAGCTCGATACCCCAGGGCTGATGGAGCACCAGCAGCGCACCCAGCACTTCGCCCAGCAGGATGCCGACGAAGGTACCCATTTCGATAATGCCGTTGCCGCCCACCAGTTCATCCCGGCGCAACTGCTGCGGCAGATACGCATACTTGACCGGCCCGAAGATCGTCGAATGGACGCCCATGCCGACAATCGCCAGAATCAGCAGCCACAAGGTATGCGTCATCCAGCCGACCGCGGCAATCGACATGATGACGATTTCCAGCACCTTGACGTAACGAGCCAAAGACGATTTCTCGAACTTGTCGGCGAGTTGACCGGCGGTTGCCGAAAACACCACGAACGGCAGGATGAACAAACCGGGAATCAGGTTGTTGGGCAGGTTGGCGTCCATGCTGGTCCAGTTCAGCGCTTCGTAGGTAAGGATTGTCAGCAATGCGGTCTTAAATACGTTGTCGTTGAATGCACCAAAAAACTGGGTCCAGAAGAATGGCGCAAAGCGCTTTTGTCGGAGTAAGGAAAATTGACTGGTTTTTGACATGGATTAGGCAAGTGGAAGAGAAATACACCTACTGGCGGCGGCTGATAGCAACTGGCTACAATGAATTAATTCATTTTTGACATTTTTATTTATTGACATCTTTATTCATTGACATCTTTATTCATTGACATCTTTATTCATTGACATCTTTATTCATTGACATCTTTATTCATTGATATTTTTGTGTCTTGATATTTTTGTGTCTTGATATTTTTGTGTCTTGATATTTTTGTGTCTTGATATTTTTGTGTCTTGATATTTTTGTGTCTTGATATTTTTGTGTCTTGATATTTTGATATTTTGATATTTTGATATTTTGATATTTTGATATTTTGATATTTTGATATTCATGCAGTTTACACAAAAATGCGCAAAAAAACCGTTTGCAGCATCATCCCGCCACAAACGGTTTAACGATTTAATGCTGTTCCCGAGGCGGGAAAGAATCCTACTCTTCGGCCGCCGACGGCCAGTCGCGGATATAGGCCTTGAGCATCTTGTTCTCAAAGCCCTGCGCATCCAGTACAGCTTTTGCCACGTCATAAAAGGACATCACGCCGAGCAAGGTGCGCGCATCCATGATTGGCACATAACGCGCGTGGCGCTCCAGCATGATACGGCGTACCTCATTGACCTCGGTGTCGGGGGTGACGGTAATCGGACTATCGTCCATATGCTTGCGCACAGTATTGGTGCCAACCGCTCCGCCGTTCTGATGAATCGCCACCAGCACTTCGCGGAAAGTCAGCATGCCCACCAGCGAACCGAATTCCATCACTACCAGAGAACCGATGTCTCGCTCCGCCATCGTATTGACGACATCGATCAGCGGCGTATCGGGTGTTACTGTGTAAAGAATATCGCCTTTGACTTTGAGGATTTCGGAAACTTTCATAAGGTCATTCTGCCTTCGGTTTGGTTATGCTTGGGTTAAGCTTGCGTACTCGAATGTAGCCTAAGCGAGACCAAAAATCTACCGCGCAGCGCAGCATCGGCACAGTCACTTGAAACGACATGAGATAAAAGCAAAGACCTGCCGGGTATTACTGATGCTGTCGTCAATCAGGACAAGCATTTTGCGTTTCAGACGCAATCTCTCCACGGTTGAGATTGGAGAGAATGTGTGTGTCACAAAAACCCCCTTCGGTTATCGCCGCCTGCCAAGCGCAGGCTACCTGGGGTGATGTCATGAATGATGAAAGTCTCAAGAATTCCATTTTCCCGGAATTGACGCAGGCTACAGCGGCCTCCATGCGCAACATCAGGATCGCGTGCAGATGACCTGTTGACCCGCCAAACTGACACTCACCGGAGCGGCCTGAAGACGCGTGTTGATCCCGGTTCGTGGAACGAAAATATGACTGTTAGTGATGAAAATAGTCCTGTCGGAATTTGCGATACCGTCGGCATACCCTGCGTATTTAATTTATCGCCCGCCGATTTTTATTGCTTGCTCGGTTTCATGCTCGACACTTTGGCTTCCTGCAACTCTAACGCCTGTAAGCGCAACTTCCAACCCGTCATTAACGTTAATGAGTTGCACGTTAGAAAAAGAGATGGATGGCAACGCCTGCAACGTTGCCTTACCTCCGAGAATGTCCGCCATAAAGGGAGCCGCTACAGAGCGCGGCGATAGTTGCTGACGCGAGAAATTCCGTGGCCCGGTGTGTGCTGCAGAACAATTCTGAGGATGCGATGGCTGCCGCCCAACATGACCAAAATTTGATTGCTGAAGTCGCAAGCCGCCGTTCGTTAGGGATGCGTTATTCAAAATTCATACTCCGTCACCGGTAAGTACTAAAAAGTATTGCGCGATCAAGCAATGCCGCCCCGCTCACCATACTGTTTATAAAAATACCATTCCCAACCCAGACAAAATGCTATAAAAATATCAACCCTTGCAATCTTTAAATGCCTAAAACACAGCTGACTTTGTAAGCAACAGACAGCACTCACTGAAACACACCTACTGATGCTTCAGGTGTTCAGCAGTTGAGCGTTTCCCGATTAATGTGATGGTGGATTTTTGTATTCTCCAGAACGACCGCGGTCATCTGCGCAGAATCGCTTTCCCTGGCTGTCTGATCGAGAAATTTTACGAAAGCAGGATGTTAGATTATAGTGGACCCGGAAATCCGGACAATAGTTTAAGGAGTATCCTGCACTGAACAACGAAGGCAGGATATGAACGAATTAAAACGAAACAGTTTCAGCGGACAACAAAAAGCGAAGGTGGCACTGGATGCGGTACGAGGTCTCAAGACAATCAACGAGATCGCCCAGGAGCACAATGTCCACCCGACCCAAGTGCGGCAATGGAAGAAAGAATTGGTTGAACAGGCTG
>NZ_JBIIVN010000014.1:0-27151 GCF_044339385.1 Collimonas sp.
CTAACATTTCCATGGTGATCACCTTATATCTCCTGCCTAAAAATTAGACAGGACAAGTAGAACACCTGGGTCAATTTTGAATCAGCACTATGCCCTTTGCTGGGTCAATTTTCGGTCAGCCGTAACATATTACCCACCAGAATGCGCGGCATTGCTGGTTGCTCTGCATCTGTTCAACTTCGCTGAGCACGTCTCGCATGAGGCCGGCGTTTTCCAGTTCCACAGCATTGTCGGCACTTTTGAGGAATGGCAGCAAGGCGCGCTCGAAACGTTTGCGTAGCGGCAGATAGGCTGCAGCCTCCACTGGCGTGACCTGTTCTGCCTCAGGGAAATGAGGGCGGATGGTGAGATCGGGAAAAAACAGATCGGCGGGATGGACTCTCTCGGCCCCACGAATTTCCAGCAAGGACTGGTAGTACGGGAACAAACGTACCGACTGATGGACGCGGCCGACCAACAATTCGTCCAGATATTCGATCAGCGCCTGGTAAGCACTGCGAACGGTTTGCGCATGCTGTGCGGTCAACGCTTTTTGCCCGGACTCGCCACGTTCCAGAATCTCTTCTGCGGTTTCGGTAATGATGGTGACGCCGTCGATGTCAACCATCTGCAACGCACCATGCGCCTGGTGCAGATAGGTTTTGGCATGGTGTAAGGCAGTGGACTGATCGTCGCCGGCGGCAAGCGTGGCTGGATCGACTGCTTTCGACAAGGCATTGCCGGACTGGCCGAACGCCTCGCGAATCTCGTTCATCACCCATGACAATGGTCCGGTATCGAGATGGGCCGCCGGCGAATCTTGCGAATGCGCCGTGAAACTGGAAAATTCGGTGGTCATGACTGCCTCATGGAATCAGGGAGTGGTCAATCTGGATTAAGCGCATGCATAGCGGCCCAAGCAGAGCAGACTAATGGGAAGCGGCTGTCGCGGTTGCCACGGTTGCCGCGGTCGCACCTCATGGCAGATCGCAACCGCTGCCGACCAAGGGCGACCTCGGAAAACCAAGACCGGCCAGGTCGGCACACCCATTAGTGGGTTACGCGGAAACGCGATACCGAGCTCTTCAAGTCTTCTGCCAGTTTGGACAGCTCACGAATCGACAACGCCGTCTGACGCGTACCTTCACGTGTCTTTTCCGTCACTGAAAGAATGTTTTGAATGTTGGTAGCCACGCCATTTGCGGAGTTGGCCTGCTGCTCTGTGGTGGAAGAAATGCTTTGAATCAATTCCGCCAAGCGGTTTGAAACGCGTCGGATATCCGACAACGCCGCACCGGCCGCATCGGACAGTTTCGCCCCTTCGACCACACCCTGAGTGGAACGCTCCATCGCCACCACCGCATCGTGGGTATCGGTCTGAATGGTACGCACCAGTGCGCCGATCTGCTTGGTCGCAGCGCCTGAACGCTCAGCCAGGCGCTGCACTTCCTCCGCAACCACCGAAAATCCGCGGCCGGCCTGGCCCGCCGATGCCGCCTGGATCGCCGCATTCAGCGCCAGCACGTTGGTCTGTTCTGTAATATCGGAAATCAGTTCAGTAATTTCACCAATTTCCTGTGACGACTCACCCAGCCGCTTGATGCGCTTGGAGGTTTCCTGAATGTGTTCGCGGATTTCGTTCATGCCTGAAATCGCATTTTCCACCGCCTTGGCGCCCTCTTCCGCGGCGCTAACCGACTGCCGCGCCACTTCGGCTGATTCGCTGGCCGATTTGGAAACATCGGTAATTTGGGTCGCCATGTCGAGAACCGCTTGCGTGGTTTCCTGAATATCGCGCGACTGCCGTTGCGACGCCGCCAGCAGTTCGATCGAAATGCTTTGCGCCTGGTCCGATGCAATCGTCACCTGTTGCGCCGTTGTCGTAACCCGTCCAACCAGCCCACGCAGTTCTTCCACGGTATAGTTGACCGAATCGGCAATCGCGCCGGTGATGTCTTCGGATACCGTCGCCTGCACGGTCAAATCGCCGTCCGCGACTTCCTGCAATTCATTCATCAAGCGCAAAATCGCGGCCTGGTTCTGATCGTTGGCGTTGCTGGCGTCTTCTTCCTGCTTGATCGCCTGCAGACGCTGTTCTTCTGCTTCCATCCGGCGTACCTCAGCTTCGTGGGTACGGCGACGACCATCCTGCACCTGCACCCAGGCGATACCCGCTGCGGCCAGCAAAGTCACCAGGGCGGCCAGCAACATCAGCCAGAACCAGATGCTCTGGGTATCCTGGGCGTCGCGATAAGTATCCTGCAGAGCGCTTAAACGCTGCTTCAGCGTTTCGTTCTCGGTAAAAATCAATTGTTCGGATTGCTTGGCGGAGACAAAATTCTGCATATTGCCGAGAATCGATGCTACCGATTCCTGGTATTCAGCAAAGCTCTTTTCCAACTCTGTCAGCTTGCTGCGCTCTTCTTCGCTCTTGCTTTCCGACAGGCGCAAGACATCGCTGCCGTTCAAGAAACCGTTGACGATATCGCGGAATGTATTGGTATCTTTACCCAGCAGGAAAGCAGTTTCCGGATTAACCCCTTCGGAGGTCAGGAATTCATTTGCACTACGCCCAAGACGCTGAGTCAGCATGACCAACTGCGACGATGCCGCGATTTCACGCGGCGTTGCGCCGCCCTGAGTTTTCAGCGTGGATATCTGCTCCGACAAATCCAGCAGGTTGGGCGAGATGCCATTGAGCTTTTGCAGCGTTACACCGAAGCTGGTCAATTCTTTTTGCAGCTTGAGGATGGTCTCTGCAGCCTTGTCGGTATTCGACCAGATCTTGTTGACATCGCTCAGTTTGCTTTGCATTTGCACGCTCGGCGTGCCGACGTCATGGCCCTTATAGTCGCCTCCGTTGATCAGGATACTCAGATCCCGATTGAATTCCTTGCGACTGTCTGCCAACTGCTTAAACGCCTCAGGATTACCCTGAATCGCGTTCGGGGTCGCCTTACCGATACGCTGCGAGTGCATCAGCGCATCGCCGGCAATCTGGGTCTGAGTCGAACTGATGGTCGAACTTCTGGCGCTCAACCACAAGAAAATAATAGTCAGCAGCAGACCACAGCCAAGTACGATCAACAACAGACGAATCTGCTTTTGCTGGGGCAATTTGCCAATCAGCGGCAGCGGCACGCCGTCCGGGCTGGCGCTGGCGGCATCGGCTGCCGTGACAGTTGCAGCGGCGACACCATCATCACTCTCCGCGTCAGTCCCGGCATCCATCCCGGCATCAGCGCCAGCAACGGCGTCTCTGAACGCCTCCGGATGATCAGCAAATGGCGCAGACTGAGGGGCAGACTGAGGAGCAGACAGCGGCACGCTGGTCGGTGCCGGAGGTTCGGGAATGAAGCGTTCCTACATGACCGTCTGTTCAGGATCATGTATCAATCCATCCAGCACGAAGCGATCGCCGGCTTCCCCCTGCTCTTCCTTCGCCGCCCTCGATAAAGACGGTAGTTTGAATGCCATTACAGAATCTCCTAATTGCAAATTCGCCGCCACCGGATACTGCTGCGAGCGCAGCAGCGCCTAGGACTCATAAACCTACTTGTAAAAAACGAGGGTCCTGCAAAATCCGGGCCGCACTCAACTCAGTCCAGACCTGTGACTCGCTATCGACATAACGCCTGGCAGCGCTGCTATCGAGCGATTGCGCAGGCTGCAAGCTCATCAGGGCGACATTGCGCAGCCCCAGCACGCGCGACACCAGCAATCCGCTACCGAACGAAAAGTCGGCGCAAAAGCCACAATCCGACATTCCTTGTCAATTTGCGTCAAAGCTTGTCCCTGGAAGCGCGCAAAATCGATCACGCTAATCAGGTTGCCGCGCACGTTGCTCAAGCCCAAAAACCAGTCATGGGTCAGCGGCACGCGAGAAATATTATCGACCGCTACAATTTCGCCAGCCTCTTGCAAGCTCAGCAACCACCGACTCTGCCTTATTAACACGCCAAGCTGGCTTTCCTGAGCCTGCGCGCCACTGCGTGCGGCCTGCATCCGCTCCAGTAAATGCGACTGGAATTCCCGCAGACGGGTGCGACGCGAGTCCGCATCAGGATTCACTTTATTGAGCGACAGCGGCGTTGAAGGCGGCGATTCAGCGGGTAGATGCGAGGATGATTGGGTCATATTGATTGAGCGCTCATGTGACGTGAATCTGGCTGATGCTCACGGCCTTAAATGGAATTAAATAGCGTTAAATCAGCTTAAAACACCAAAAATTACCGAGAACTCCAGCACGCATTAACCAAGCGCGGCGATTTTTGCCAGTAGTTCCTTGGGATCGATCGGCTTGCCCAGATAATCACGAGCACCTTGGCGCAACCCCCAGATGCGGTCAGTTTCCAGGCCCTTGCTGCTACAGATAATGACGGGAATGTCCTTGGTATCGTCGTCGCGGGTAATCGACCGCGTCACCTGAAATCCATTCTGCCCGGGCATCACCACGTCCATCAGAATAAGCTGCGGCTTGTCTGCCTTGATTTTGTCGATCAGGCCATCGCCGTTTTCGGAAGTCGAAACGGAGTAACCGGCCTTGGCCAGGATATCGGTCAGGAAATAACGCTCGGTTGGCGAATCATCGACAATAAGAATCTTTTGTATGGCCATTTTCAACCTCTAATTACTTTACAGTAACGTCAAATTATTTCAAATCGAACAACGCCTCAGACATTAGTCGTCATTGCGCCGTCGGCAGCTTGAGTATGCTGACGCACGGCCTTGAGCAGGCTGTCTTTAGTGAATGGCTTGGTAAGATATTCGTCGGAACCGACCATCGCCCCCCGGGCACGATCAAACAAGCCGTCTTTGGATGAGAGCATGATCACCGGCGTAGCATGAAATTTAGCGCTTTTCTTGATCAGTGCGCAGGTTTGATAACCATCGAGACGAGGCATCAGGATGTCGCAAAAAATCAGCGCCGGCTTATGGTCGTTCACTTTAGCCAAGGCATCGAAACCATCTTCGGCAAGCACCACCTGGTAGCCTGCCTGGCTAAGAAAAATCTCTGCGGAACGCCGAATTGTGCTGCTATCGTCGATCACCATTACCTTCAGGTTGACGCCGCCAAGTGATGTTGTCATGAAATCGTCTCATTCAATCCAAATAAATCTATCGCGACACTGTAACAAAGAAAGACATTCCTTAGAACAATGTTTCTTGCAGGGAGAGCCTAAAGTTCAATTATTTTTGTAACTTCGAACATTAACTTGGCATTCCTGCAAGATGAAAAATCGCTATTCGAGATTAAATAGCAACCATTTCAAAATCTTCCTTGCGTGCGCCACACTCTGGACAGGTCCAGTTCATTGGCAAGTCGTCCCAACGTGTGCCCGGTGCAATGCCCTCTTCAGGCAAACCTGCCTCTTCGTCATAGACCCAGCCGCAAATCAGACACATCCAGGTTTTGAACTCTGTCTTGGTAGTTTCGTTATTGCTCACAGCAGTGACCCTTCAATCAAGTAAAATGCAAAGTCAGACATCTTAATCTACCCGCCGTGCAAAACCAAACTTCTCCCCTTATATTGACATTCGGTGTTGCCGACCCCGTCGGTGCCGCCGGCATTCAGGCCGATCTGGCCACTTTTTCATCGATGGGCTGTCACGGCCTGTCGGTCATTACCTCGATCCTGATCGGCGACACCGCCCGTATCGAAGACACTCAGCAAATCGACGCCGACTGGGTCGCCGACCAAGCCCGCGTGATGCTCGAAGATATGCCGGTGGCGGCTTTCAAGGTGGGGGCCGTCGGCAGCATCGAGAGCGTCTCGGTGATTGCCGAAATCGTCTCCGACTATCCTGAAATCCCACTGATTCTAGACCCTTTTCTATCGGCCATGCCGGATCAGGGTCAGGATAGCGAGGACTTGCTGATCGCGATCCGCGAATTACTGATTCCGCAAACTACCGTGATGCTGCTGTCGGCGGTGGAGCTGGCGCGCCTGGCCGAAACCTGGCGCGAACCATCGACCGAGGAGATGCTCGGCGTGGATGCGATGCACATCATCGAACTCGGCTGTGAGTATCTTTTCGTTACCGGAACCCCAACCTCAGCAGCTGAAATCGGCAACACCCTGTTCAACGACACCGGCGTGGTGCGCCAAGACCAGTGGCCGCGCATTTCGGGTTCTTTCATTGGTGCCGGCAGCACTTTATCCGCAGCCATCGCGGCCATGCTGGCCAACGGACTGGACGTACCGGAGGCAGTCTCTGAAGCGCAGGAATTCACGTTGGCGGCAGTGACGGCGGCACAACGGCTGGGGATGGGAAAACTGATTCCGGATCGTTATTTCTGGGCGCGCGAGGAAGGGCTGCGCGCGGATGATGAAGATGCGGGAAGTTCTTCTTAATTTTTCGATCCGTCTTTGTGCGCGGACTTGCCTGACCAACTTTCAATTTCTCTAATATTTTTTGCAATTTAACCGTTTTATTTAATCCGTTGAGGGCAGCGTCGCAGGAAAATGTAATTCGCCGCGTGGCGGTGGCTCTGCAACTCTGTCCCGCAAATAAAAAATGAAATCCAACAACGACATCCTCTTTGCCCGCGCTCAACTGACCACGCCTGGCGGCGTCAACTCCCCGGTACGCGCTTTCCGTTCGGTCGGCGGCACACCGCGTTTCATCAGCCGCGCCGAAGGCCCCTATTTCTGGGATGCCGATGATCGTCGCTACATCGATTACATCGGCTCCTGGGGGCCGGCGATTGTCGGCCACGCCCATCCGACCGTGATCAAGGCGGCTCAGGACGCGGCAGCGCGCGGCCTGAGCTTCGGCGCCCCGACCCAAGGCGAAATCGAGATCGCCGAAGAAATCTGCAAGCTGCTGCCATCGATCGAGCAAGTACGCCTGGTCTCCAGCGGCACCGAAGCGACCATGAGCGCGCTGCGTCTGGCGCGTGGCGCCACCGGCCGCGACAAGATCGTTAAGTTCGAGGGCTGTTACCACGGCCACGCCGATTCGCTGCTGGTCAAGGCTGGCAGCGGCCTTCTGACTTTCGGTAATCCAACTTCGGCCGGGGTGCCGGAAGATTTCGTCAAGCATACCCTGGTGCTGGACTACAACAACACCGAACAGCTGGAAGATGCGTTCAAGAACATGGGCGACCAGATCGCCTGCGTGATTGTCGAGCCGGTCGCCGGTAACATGAACCTGGTGCGTGCAACGCCGGAATTCCTGCAAACCATGCGCCGCCTGTGTACCCAATATGGCGCCGTGCTGATTTTTGATGAAGTCATGTGCGGCTTCCGGGTCGCGCTCGGCGGTGCGCAATCGTTGTATGGCATTGCGCCGGACATCACCGCGCTGGGCAAGGTCATCGGCGGCGGCTTGCCGGTGGCGGCATTCGGTGGACGGGCCGATTTGATGGCACATATGGCACCGCTGGGATCGGTCTATCAGGCCGGTACCCTGTCCGGTAATCCGGTCGCGGTGGCGGCGGGTATGAGCACGCTCAAGCTGATTCAGGAGCCGGGCTTCTACGACAAATTGGCGGCGCAGACCGCGAAATTGGTCAACGGCCTGAACCAGGCTGCTAAAGACGCCGACGTGAGGTTCGTCGGCGATGCTATCGGTGGCATGTTTGGTTTATATTTCGCCCAGGCGGTGCCCGGCACCTACGCAGCCGTGATGCAATCGAACAAGGATTTGTTCAACAAATTCTTCCATGCGATGCTTGAGGTCGGGGTCTATCTGGCGCCATCGGCATTCGAGGCAGGCTTTGTCTCGGCACAGCATGACGACGCGGCGATTGAAGCAACCGTGGCAGCGGCGCGCGGCGCCTTTGCGCAACTTACTTAAAAATTCGCTACATAACGTTTTAGGCGCCTCGTCATTCCCGCCTTCGCGGGAATGACGAGGCCGACGCGATTGGTGCGTCGTCTAAGCGGTTCTCAGTTCAGCCAGCCGCGCCGGCGGAAATACCAGAACGGCTTAATGGCCGAACACACCATCAGCACCAGCGCCAGCGGATAGCCGAATTGCCGAATTGCCGAATTGCCGAATTGCCGAATTGCCATTCGAACTCCGGCATGAAACGGAAGTTCATGCCGTAGATACTGGCGATCAGGGTGGGTGGCAGAAACGCCACCGAAGCCACCGAGAAAATCTTGATGATCTTGTTCTGGTTGATGTTGATGAAGCCGACAGTGGCGTCCATCAAGAAGTTGATCTTATCGAACAAAAACGCGGTGTGGCCGTCCAACGATTCGATGTCACGCAAGATTTGCCGCGCATCCTCAAACTGATCCACATTGAGCAAACTGCCGCGCATCAGAAAACTGACGGCGCGCCGTGTATCCATCATGTTGCGGCGGATGCTGTCGTTCAAGTCTTCCTCATGCGCCATGGCGCTGAGCGCTTCGGCGGCATCCTGATCGGTGAGTTTCTTTTGCAGTACCCGCTGGCTCACCTCGTCGAGCTTCTGGTAGACGCCCTCTAACGCATCGGCAGAATACTCGGCATCGGGCTGATAGAGATCGAGCAGCACGTCCTTGTAATCGCCGATCGATCCCGGCCGCGAACGCGCCCGCATCCGCACCAGACGAAACACCGGCAAATCCTCGCCATGCACTGAAAACAGAATATCGCGCGCCAGGATAAAGGCTACCGTCACGGTGGACGACGGCCCATCATCTTCTTCAAAAAGAAAATCGGTGCGCAGGTGCAGATCGCCGTTTTCCGCCTCGTAATAGCGCGCCGAGGCTTCAATATCCTTGACCTCGTCTTCGCCCGGCAATGTCACACCATAAATGCTCTTGACCCAGGCCCGCTCCTGATCGTTAGGTTCGGTCAGATCGACCCATACCGGCTGCACTTTTTCCAGGTCACTATGACTCTCGATGTTGACCTGGTTTAAACGGCCGTTTTGCAATACAAATACATTGATCATGCTTATCTCGCGGACAGATTTTTCAGAAAAAGTGCTCTTCAGTTTTTACGTCGGGAAAATTCAAATTCACGGCAATTTAAACAACCTCGGGCAAGCCCGCATTCTAAGGCAATTCTGCCGATCCCATGCGTCGTAAAATCAATCCGGTGCGCTGCAAAAGATATGCCGAGCCGCGGTTTTTATCGTAGAAGCGCGGCCTCGGCAACATAACTGCGAGCCGCGCGGCCTGACTGGCGCCGAGGTTGGCGGCAGAGGTCTTGTAATAATGCTGAGCCGCCGCTTCGGCGCCGAAGACGCCATTACCCCATTCCGCCACGTTAAGGTAAATCTCAAAGATGCGCTCTTTGTCCATCCAAAACTCAAGCATGTAGGTGATGATCAGTTCCTGCCCCTTGCGCAAATAACTGCGCTGGCCCGACAGAAAAAGATTTTTCGCCAGTTGCTGAGTAATCGTGGAACCGCCGCGCACCACCTTGCCCTTTTTTTCATTCTTTTCATAGGCCTTCTGCAATGCATTCCAATCCACTCCGTCATGCTCGGAAAAATTGGCGTCTTCGGCAGCGATGATGGCGCGTTTCAGGTTGTTTGAGATACGCGCATACGGCACCCATTTGAATTGCAGCTGAGCCTCTGGCACGGTCTCGCACAACTCGGAGAGCCGTTGTCGCATGAAGCTGGTGGAGCTCGGATTATGATCCACCCACCACCAGATCTGAACGAAAAAATAGACTTGCAATAGCAAGATTGCGGCAATCAGCAGCATGCGTAAGCGCAGTATTATTTTGCCTACTGATTTCATTCTGATTTCCTGCGTGATCGGTTGGGGACAGGGTCGCTTGGGTTGGGTAATGAAAGGAGTTACGACAACTGCGCCCGCAGTGCCGCAAAGACTGCATCCGTGCGCGGGCGCACGCCGCGCCAGACGAAGAAAGATTCGGCAGCCTGCTCAACCAGCATGCCGAGACCGTCACGTACTTGCGCACCCTGCGCCGCGGCAAACTGCATGAACGGCGTCGGCTGCCTGCCGTACATCATGTCGTAGGCCAGCGTCGCCGCGCCGAACACCTGCGGCGCAATCGGTGGCACATCTGCCTGCAGACTGGCTGATGTCGCATTGATGACGAGATCGAACGGTTGCTGCAGATCGGCAAAAGCGCAGGCGGTCAGAGCGCATCCTTGCGCACACGGCTGGAATTTCTGTATCAGCTCGTCTGCCTTGGCAGGCGTACGGTTGGCAATCACCAGTTGTAGCGGAGCGGATTGAAGCAACGGCAACATGGCACCGCGTGCAGCACCGCCGGCCCCTAACAAGAGGATTTTTTTCCCCGCCAGATCGTAGCCGGCATTGCGCGCAATATCAGTGACCAGACCAATCCCGTCGGTGTTATCTCCGAGTATATCGGCGCCATCGAATTTCAGCGTATTGACGGCACCGGCAGCCTTGGCGCGGGCGGTCAGGCTACTCGCCAGCGCATATGCTTGCAGTTTGAATGGCACGGTGACGTTGGCACCCTTGCCACCTTGCGCGATGAACTGCTGCACCGCTGCGGCGAAGCCATTCAACGGCGCCAGCAAGCGTCCGTAGCGCAGATCCTGCGCGGTGTCGGCGGCAAAGCGCGTCTGGATCTCAGGCGACTTGCTGTGTGCAATCGGATTGCCGATCACCACGTATTGGGCGAATGAGCCGGTATCGTTCATTGATTGTGGTCTCCCATCAGTTTCGCCTCAAGCGAGCCTTCACGGGTGAACTCAAAAGTTGAGATCAATTCCCATACATCTTCCTTGCCGCTGCTGCGCTTGTTCTCTGGAAAACGTCCGAACGGCGCCGCACGCTCAATGATTTTCAAGGTCGCGCTGTCCAGATCAGGATTGCCTGAGCCGCGTTCTATACGAGGACCGCCTTCCTTGGTGTAGATCGAACCATCCTGATAAATCGGGATATACACCACCAGCTTGCCATACAGGTTGCGGCCATTTTTTTTGGGGAAATTCAGCGTCCCCAGCTTCTCGACACGATCCTGAAATGCCTTGTAATAAGCCGCATAGCCAACCGCGCGCGTACTTGGCGTGATCTGCGTCTTTTTCGGCCGTTTATTGTAATCGTCGATATTCTTCGATATCTCTGCTTCCTTGCGGGCGATCGCCTTAGCGCTCTCTATCAGGTCGCTACCGTTGGGCTTTGGCGTGTTGTCACTGACCTTGTTCTGCTCACTATTAGCGGCCAACCTTAATGCTGTTTCCTTGTGCATCTGCGCCAGCATCTGTTGCTGTTGCTGTTCTAGCTGCTCGATGCGACGCTTGGTTGCCATCAGGTTGTCGCCGTCCTCGGATTTGCGTAAATCCGGCAGCGGCGACTTGGCACGCCCGGCATCGGCATTGCCACCGCCATCCAGATTGGCTTGTGCCAGCGCTTCCGGCTTGATTGGTTTGGTACTGTGTTTGGCGTTGACCAGAATGACTTCCAGCGTCGGATCGGTCGGCTTCAATTTGAACGCGTCAGACGTCGTAAAACGCACTGCCAGCAACGCAGCGTGAGCGACAACCGACGCCACAATGGCGCCGATCAGGATTCGATGTTGAAAAATGGATTTCACGCGTGAGCCAAAAGTCGCTGTAAGGAAGAAAAAGGATTCTACGACAAAGCGACATTTCAACGGGAAATTTACAGTTGCCCTGTCGTTTTGCCGATAGATCAATCGGCCTGCGGCTGGATTTTTTGGCGCATGCCAGCGTCATCCGGCAGGTCCGCCGTGCCAGACTGATCGGCCGGCGGCAGTTCTGAGGCTGCCGCCACTTCCCCACTATCTTGGTCGCCACCTTGCCGACCTTCTACCTCACCACCCTCACCATCCTCTGCATCCTCAAGCTGGGATGTATCGGCATTCGGCGCCGCACACACTTGCAGCAAACGCGCCTCGACCGTCAGGTCGACCTCGTCCCAACGCAGTATGTCCAGCTTGACTTGGGTGCCGCGCGCCAGCGGCTGCATGCCCGGCAGTTTTATAAGCAGAGGAATTTCCACCAATCGCAATATCTCGTCTTTCAGCACCGCCGCCTCGACCTGGCGCGCTTGCTCTTGTCCCAACCAGCGTAAGCACCAGTAGCGCTCCATGTCTGACTGGAAATCACCGTACCCTGAATATGCCGCATCAAAGCCCGAGACGATGGCAAACAGATCGGCATCGCGTGGCTTGAACGGCGCCACCAGCGGCGCCGCGACACCGCCTTCAATACATGCCAGGATCTGCCATTGATTAACCAGATCGGTATAGCGACGCAATGGCGAGGTGCTCCACGCATATTGATCCACACCCAAGCCCTGATGCGGCGCTGCGTGCGTCACCATGCGTACCTGCATTTTGGCGGCCCAGCCGCCGCTGCCACCGCCCTGTGCGCGATAGATGCCCGGCACGCCGTGGTCGGACATCAATTTGCCCCAACTGCTGTTGGCAAAGATCATCAGCTCGGCGACGATCTTGTCGAGCGGCGCGCCCCGCTTGCGACGAGCGATGGTGGCGACATCCTCTTCCACATAGAAATTAAAATCGACGCGGTTGTTTTGCTCGGGCCGCAGACCGAAACTTTCACGCTTGGCCATCCGCCCCTGCTCCAACACCTGTATCCATTTCCACAAAACGGCAATCTCGGCCTTGTGCGGATAATCGCCGGCATCGTTGGTAAGGTTTTCCTCGGTCACCAGTTCATCGAGCGCGTTGTGGCGCAGATTGGCCGAAATCGGCACCAGTTCAGCGCGGCTTTCCGTACCAATCACACTCCAGTCGTGCGGATCAAGGGTGGCGTAAAGTGACAGCGCCGGGCAGTTCCTGCCTTCTGCCAGCGTAAAGGCCTCGACCAGTTCATCCGGCAGCATGGTGATTTTGTCGCCCGGCATATACACAGTTGACATGCGCTGGCGTGCAATCGTATCAAGCGCATCGCCGCGCTTGATGCTCAGCCCCGGTGCAGCGATGTGAATGCCGACCCGGATATTGCCATCGGCCAGCGTCTGCACCGACAACGCATCGTCGATTTCAGTGGTGGTCACATCGTCGATGGAAAACGCCTGCACTGTCGCCAGCGGCAACTCGGCCACCGCCGGAATGGTGATCTTGGGGAAACCGGCGCCCTTGGGGAAAAACTCCAGCAAAAATTTCGACAGATGCAACTGCTTGGCCGATGCAATTCCACCAACCTTCAGCATCAGGCGCTGCGGCGAAGTCTGCAATTCATTACAGGCCGTATCCAGCGCCTTATATTCGATGCTGTTCTTGTCCGGCTTGAACAGCAATTGCAGTACCAGCGGTTTCATCACGTCCGGCAACTGCCCGGCCTTGAGCTGCTCCACGTATTGCGCCTGAATCAAGGCCTGCTGCCTCTTTTTTTCGATGCCGGCTTGCGCTGCCTTGAGCGACGCCTCTGGCGCGGCTTTGTAACGTCCGCGCCCCTTTTTGTAAAAATAGATCGGCGCCGTCTGCAAGCTCAACAGTAAACCTGCGGCCTCTGTTGGCAGCGGCGCGTGGTCGAAATATTCAGCGCCCAGCTCGGCAAACCCAAACTCTTCCTGACCAGCGACTTCCCACAGGAAATCCAGTTCAATCTCCTGCGCGATACGTTGTGCTTCCTCCAGCAATTCCTGCGCTGCCGGCGTACTGAACTGCAGCAGTACATCTTTGGATTTGACCTTGCTACGTTTGCCCGAAGGAAGCTCGACCTGATAGGCCTCGCCTTGCTGCGACAGTATTGCACCTGCTTTAAAGTCGCCGGACTCTTCAAAAAATAGATTCATTGCATGCTTTACGTATGGATTACTGATGATAGCGCTGTCAGCACTCTGTGCTTAGTTGCGAATTGCCAACCTGTTACTTAACCGCCACCTAACTGTTACCTGACTGTTACTTAACAGCGCCAAATGATGATGATCGGAGCTCCGGAGAGCTATGCCTGAAAGTCGCGCCAACAACGTCTGCTGCCGAAGGCACTACTTTGAGATCGGGCCGGACCCGCCGCAACGCGTGGATTGCCGGAAAAAACACTTCCGTCACCAGCATCACACCGGTACGGCGACGAAAAACCGAGCGCCGGGCCCACAGCGGACATGCAACACCGTCAGTGCCGGTCGCAAGGCCCATGCGCCGCACCAGCGGATGATTGCCATGCAGGCGGGCGAATTGCAACTGGCCGCGTGCCACCAGTGGGTCACCGAACAGCGTAGTGCCGAGTGAGCACTCACCTAACGCACAAAAAAAAGGCCATTCGGCGGTCGTCGCATCAAGCGCCAGCACAGTATGCCCGAACACCATCGGCTGACCGTCGCAACGCAACAGCACATCACGCTCCTGCACCTGCAAGCGGCGCGGCAGACCGATTGCCCGCCATTCGTCGGCCAGGCACATGGCACGCTGCTGACGCAGGCGCTGTACCCGGAACTGCCGGCAATGCGCCATCAGCTTATAAGTCAGCGAAGCGCGGTCAGTCAGCCAGTCGCGCATGTTATCCGATGGATCAACGCCATTGGCGTGTTCATGCCATTTGGCAAAAGTAAGTGAGCGCAGCATCAGACATCCGATCCGGCCGCACCGGCACTGAGCGGGATGCTGCAAAACGTTAACACGGTGTCGGCGTAAGCGGCGAATTCGCTGATGCTGTGATCGCTGCCCTCGATCACCACCTGCCGGGCCTGCGGATAATGACCAACCATCTCACGCCAATCAAGCACTTCGTCGCCGGTCGCGGCAATCAGTAAATAGCGCTCGGGCCGCGTGATGCGGTCAATTTGCAGGGCCTGCAACTCGGGGATGTACTCACGCTTGAACTCAAACGGCTGATCCGAATGATACTGGGTGCTAACGCCGATATATTTTTCCAGATCGCGCGGCGGCTGGACTGCCGGATTCAACAAAACCGCACGGCAACCGATCTGTTCGGCCAGCCAGGTGGCGTAATAGCCGCCCAGCGAGGAACCGATCAAGGTGAGGTCGGCCGGCTGGCAATGCTTGATGCAGTCTTGCGCCAGGCTGATCGCCGCCGCTGGCGAAGCCGGCAACTGCGGACACAGATAGTCATCTGCCCGCCCCAACTGCTGCATGCGTTCTGCCAGCAGGCGAGCCTTGAAAGATTGCGGCGATGAGCGAAAGCCGTGCAGATAAAGAATCATTGCAACCCAGACAAGGCGGTCAGGATTTTTTGATGTACACCGCCGAAACCACCGTTACTCATCACCAGCACCTGATCGCCCGGCTTGGCGGCCTTGGCAATCGCCGCCGCCAGTTGTGCGAGATCATGGTAAGCGCTCGCTTTGTCGCCGAGCGGTTGCAGCGCTTGGCTCAGGTTCCAGTCTAGCGCTTCCTTGCCGCTACCTTGGGCGTCATAGCCGAACACCAAATCGGCCTCGCTCAAGCTGCCCGGCAGCGCGTCTTTCATGGCGCCGAGCTTCATGGTATTCGAACGTGGCTCCAGCACCGCCAGGATGCGCGCCTTGCCAACTTTCTTGCGCAAGCCGGCAACGGTAGTGGCGATGGCGGTGGGGTGATGGGCAAAATCGTCATATACCGCGATATCGCGCACCGTACCGCGCAATTCCATGCGGCGCTTGACGTTTTCAAATCTGCCGAGCGCCGCAATCGCCTGCGCCGGCGTTACGCCGGCATGACGGGCAGCAGCAATCGCGGCCAATCCATTCATGCGATTATGCTCACCGCTCAACTGCCATTGCACCACGCCCTGCAACTCGCCATTGAAGCTGACTTCAAAGTCGCCGTTATCGCGCGTCTGTAGCGACCAGCCTTGCGGCGCGCCGCCGAACATTTCTTTTTCGCTCCAGCAACCGCGTTGCAGCACGCGTTGTAACGCCGGTTCACGGGCATTCACGATTAGGCGGCCGATACCGGGCACGGTACGGACCAGATGATGAAACTGCGTTTCGATCGCCGCCAGATCTGGGAATATGTCGGCATGATCGTATTCCAGGTTATTCAGGATCGCGGTCTTGGCGTGATAGTGGACAAACTTGCTGCGTTTGTCGAAAAATGCCGTGTCGTATTCATCGGCTTCAATGACGAAGAACGAAGATGCCGCCGCATCGCCCTTGCCCGACAGTCTGGCCGATATGCCGAAATTCATCGGCACACCGCCGATCAGGAAACCCGGATCGTAACCGGCATCTTCCAGTATCCAGGCCAACATCGCTGAAGTGGTGGTCTTGCCGTGGGTGCCAGCGACCGCCAGGACCCATGTGTCGCGCAAAATGTGCTCGCCGATCCACTGCGGCCCGGAGACATATGGCAACCCGCGGTTGAGTATCTCTTCCATCAATGGATTGCCGCGCGAGACGACATTACCGATCACGAACAAATCTGGCTGCAACTCGATCTGCTCCGGGTCAAAGCCCTGGATCAGTTCGATGCCTTGCGCCGCCAGTTGGGTACTCATCGGCGGATACACATTGGCATCGCAACCGGTCACTTTATGCCCGGCCTGTTTAGCCAACACCGCCAAACCGGCCATAAAGGTGCCACAGATGCCAAGGATATGAATATGCATTCTTGAGTTTCACTAATCTACTGAGAGGAATACCATGATTTTACCTGAGCAGCCGGTTTGACCGATAAACTGATGTCTAGAAATTTTCCGGACGACGTCAGGCCCTGAATTGCGACACAATCGCACATTCACTGAAAATCGCTTTATCATCGCGCTCATGGCATCTAATCTCTCTCCCGAACTAGAACAATTGCGCGCAGAAATTGCCGCAGCGGCGGCGCGCATGATCGCGGAAGATGGCGCCGATTATGGCACCGCAAAGCGCAAAGCCGTCAAAATGTGCCTGGGCGACAAACGGGTTCGCGGCGAATTCCTGCCAGATAACGCTCAAATCGAAGAAGAAGTGCGTATCTACAACGACTTATTCTTCGGCGATACCCAACCGGGACGACTTTTGCATCTACGACAACTTGCTGTCGAAATGATGAGCGAACTGGCGCAATTTAACCCTTACCTTACCGGCGCGGTCCTCAACGGCACAGCTAGCCAACATTCGGATATTCATCTGCACTTGTTTGTCGATAGCCCGAAAGACGTCGAAATATTTCTTTTTAACAAAAATGTGCAGTTTGAGCTATCAACCAGCCCGCCCCTCAAAACCGGCGGAAATAACGATCCGGTAGAAACTGTCAGTTTCATGTATAAAAGGGAAGGCATACATTTAACCCTGTATGAAACCGACGATTTGCGCGGTAATATCAAGGCCGCACCAGGCAAACGCGCCGAACGCGCCGACCTGAATGCGGTACGCATGTTAATCAACCACGAAGAAGATTAATGAAACGAAATATTTTGATATTTGTCCCGATTGCTATTCTATTTTGTGCTATCGGTATTTATTTCGGCGTACAACGCCATACACCCGCAGCGCCTGAAAACGCCGCTGTCGCCAACTTGTTTTCGCAATCGATGCCCGATGCGAGCGGCAAAGTAGGTTCGCTCGCGCAATGGCAAGGCAAACCCCTGATTGTCAATTTCTGGGCGACGTGGTGCGGCCCCTGTGTGGAAGAAATGCCGGAACTGAATGCGCTGCAAACTGAAATAGCAGGCAAGAACATTCAAATTCTCGGCATAGGTATCGACTCCCAAGACAACATTGCCCAATTTGCCGACAAATACAAGATTTCCTATCCTTTATATGTTGCCGGCAGCAGTGCTACGGCGTTACTGCGCCAGTTCGGCAATCAGGCCGGCGGGCTACCGTTCACCGTCTTGATCGGCCGCGACGGAGCCGTCAAGAAAATGTACCTTGGTGGCATTAAATTTGATGAATTACGCAAAGACCTGGGATTGCTCTGAATATATTGATCAGCCACAAAAAAAAATTTAACAAATTCACACCGAAATTTCACAAAAACAATTTTTTTCTTGCCAGTCAACGTCATTTGACGGCAAAATGCGCCCATCGTCGTCAAACGGAGCATTATCTCCATGGCAAAAAATATACTTCTACTCAATGGGCCCAACCTGAATTTACTGGGTACACGAGAGCCAGAAGTCTACGGTTTGACCTCGCTGGCAGATGTCGAACAAGCAGCCCTGGCTCAGGCAAGCGCAGCTGGCGCTCGCCTGACGTGCTTCCAGAGCAATCATGAAGGCGCACTGATAGATCGTATCCACGCGGCCAAGGCAGAGGGCATCGACGCGATCGTGATCAACCCTGGCGGTCTCACCCATACCAGTGTAGCGTTGCGCGATGCGCTGGCGGGAGTCGCTATCCGTTTTGTGGAAATCCACATTTCGAATATCCACCAAAGAGAAGCGTTCCGGCACCACTCCTATTTGTCGGATGTGGCTGTAGGCGTTATTTGCGGTTTGGGTGTGGAAGGTTATCGCGCCGCGGTTGATTTTGCGATCAAGAAACTCTAGTTAAACTATTGCTATAGTTGACGCGCAATGATGCCCATCATTGATGTCCATTAATGCTTGTTAATGCGTATTTATTTTGCATTTATTAACATTTGTTGACGCGTTTCCGCAGCCGCGCACGCGTGCGCGACAAGCAGTTTGTCACTGCGCGGATCCGACGGCTAAACATGAAAATTGCTTTAAATTTTCACTATTTATAGAACAACATATCAACATATTCTGAGGGATTGTGTATGGATTTGAGAAAACTCAAGACGCTGATCGACCTGGTCGCTGAATCGGACATCGAAGAGCTGGAAGTGACCGAGGGCGAAAGCAAGGTTCGCATCGTCAAATCATCTGCATCCCAGCAGAACCAGGTTGTCATGATGCAGCCACAGGCGCATCAGCAGCCGGCGCAATTCCAGGTAGCGCCAGCTGCCTCGGCTCCAGTCGCCGCGCCGGTTGAGGCCGCAGCGGCTCCGGAAGGCCACATTGTCAAATCGCCGATGGTCGGCACCTTCTACCGCTCCTCCGCACCCGGCACGCCGCCGTTTGTCGAAGCCGGTTCCGAAATCAAGGAAGGTGGCACGTTGTGCATCATCGAAGCAATGAAACTGCTCAATGAAATCGAAGCCGACGCTTCGGGCGTAGTGAAGAAGATTTTGGTTGAGAACGGCCAGCCGGTCGAGTTCGGCCAACCGCTGTTTATCATTGGCTAATATTTATCCGGCGATATCCGGATCGTTCGGATGTCGCCATTCTGGTTGCCAATGCAGGGCCATCCGGTTCGCTTGCAACATCTCATGCAGCGCACCGCAGCTCGCCCGTATTGCCAGCCCAATGCTTGATAACGCTTGACTCTTAGCGACGCACACACCATTTACTATGTTTGAAAAAATCCTTATTGCCAATCGCGGCGAAATTGCATTGCGCATTCAACGCGCCTGCCGTGAAATGGGCATCAAAACCGTGATGGTCCATTCCGAAGCAGATCGTGACGCCAAGTATGTGAAGCTGGCCGACGAATCGGTCTGTATCGGCCCGGCGCCGTCCAGCCTGAGCTACCTCAACATGCCGGCCATTATCAGCGCGGCGGAAGTCACTGACGCCGAGGCAATCCATCCCGGTTATGGCTTCTTGTCCGAAAACGCCGATTTCGCCGAGCGCGTCGAGCAATCCGGCTTCGCTTTCATCGGCCCGCGCCCGGCCAACATCCGCCTCATGGGCGATAAGGTTTCAGCAAAACAGGCCATGATCCGCGCTGGCGTGCCATGCGTTCCCGGCTCCGAAGGCGCATTGCCGGACGATCCGAAGGAAATCGTCAAGATCGCCCGCAAGATCGGCTATCCGGTCATCATCAAGGCGGCCGGTGGCGGTGGCGGACGCGGTATGCGCGTGGTGCACACCGAGGCCGCACTGGCCAATGCTGTGACCATGACCAAGACCGAAGCCGGTGCCGCATTCGGCAACCCGGAAGTCTATATGGAGAAGTACCTGGAGAATCCGCGTCATGTGGAAATCCAGATCCTGGCCGACCAGTTCAAGAACGCCGTCTGGCTGGGCGAACGCGATTGCTCGATGCAACGCCGCCACCAAAAAGTGATCGAAGAAGCGCCTGCGCCGGGTATCCCGCGCAAGATCATCGAGAAGATCGGCGACCGTTGCGCCGAAGCCTGCCGCAAGATGGATTACCGCGGTGCCGGCACCTTCGAATTCCTGTACGAAAACGGCGAGTTCTACTTCATCGAAATGAATACACGGGTTCAGGTTGAGCATCCGATTACCGAGATGATCACCGGTATCGATATCGTTCAGGAACAAATCCGTATTGCGGCCGGCGAAAAGCTGCGCTTCCGTCAACGCGATATCCAGCTCTCCGGCCATGCCATCGAATGCCGCATCAACGCCGAAGATCCTTTCAAATTTACGCCATCTCCTGGCAAAATTCTGTCATGGCATGCCCCCGGCGGCCCTGGCATCCGGGTTGACTCGCACGCCTACGCCGGTTATTTCGTACCGCCCCATTACGATTCGATGGTCGGCAAGGTGATTTCCTACGGCGCCAATCGCGAACAGGCGATCAAGCGCATGCAGATCGCATTGTCAGAAATGGTGGTCGAGGGTATCCAGACCAACATCCAGTTGCACCGCGAACTCATGATCGACGCCCGTTTCATCGAGGGTGGCACCAACATCCACTATCTTGAACATAAACTGGCTGAACGTCCGGTTGTCGCCAAGGAAGCGGATAAAGCGGTCAAAAAATAAAGACAGCGGCGGCCCTGCGCCGCAGCTCTCGCCACCGCTACATAACGCTTGGTAATGAAGGCATCAAATGAGTTGGACCGAAATTGTTATTGAAGTACCACTGACCGACGCGGAGAGTCTTTCCGATGCGTTGATGGCGGCTGGCGCGCTGTCGGTTTCGGTGGAAGACGCTGATCTAGGCACACCGTCCGAACAACCGCTGTTCGGCGAACCCGGCATGGAGCCCAAAGAGGCGGCGTGGCAACGCAGCCGGGTCGTGGTGTTGGCCGATGTCGATGTCGACCACGCCGCCATCGTCAGCGCCGCAGCCGAAGCCTGCGGCGTGCCGGTCCCACCTTATTCGCTGCGTCCGGTCGCGGCGCAAGACTGGGTGCGCCTGACGCAATCGCAATTCGATCCGATTCATATCGGCAAGAGTATCTGGGTCGTGCCAAGCTGGCACGATGCCCCCGATGCTGACGCGCTGATACTGGAGCTCGATCCGGGCCTGGCATTCGGCACCGGCAGTCATCCGACCACCCGCCTCTGCATGGAGTGGCTGGAAATAAACGTACCGGCACAACAACCGCAATCCCTGCTCGACTACGGCTGCGGGTCCGGCATTCTGGCCATGGTCGCCAAGAAGCTTGGCTGCCCGACCGTAATCGGAGTCGACATAGATCCGCACGCAATCGACGCAGCACGCTACAACAGCGAACGCAATCATTGCAGCGCGGACTATTACTTGCCGGAAGATTTCTCCGCACACACCGGCATACAAGTATTCGATGCCGTGGTCGCCAACATCCTGTCCGGTCCACTCAAGCTGATGGCACCAATGCTGTGCAACCGTATCGCGCCAGGTGGCAGCCTGACCCTGTCCGGCGTACTGGCGACTCAGGCCGACGATGTGATTGCCGCCTACGCACAGTGGATATCGCTGACAGTCTGGGCCGAGCATGATGGCTGGGTTGCTCTATCCGGAAAACTGCGGGCATAAGTGGCGCACCATGACGCTCGCGACCCAATGTCCACATTGTCACACCACGTTTCGAGTCGCCAATGACCAGTTGAAGCTGCGCGGCGGCCTGGTCCGCTGCGGTAGCTGCCGTGAAGTATTCAACGGCATCGAACATCTGGTGCGCCCCGAGATTGCAGCCCCTGTCGCCAAAGCAGCGGCGAAGTCACCGGCCTCCTCGGCCGCACAGAATCATGCTGCAGTGCCTGCAACGCCAGCAACAGTGGCAGCCACGATACAACCGGCAGCATCAGAACCAACAATCACTGAAACGACACGTCAATCAGCAACTCAAGTACCAACTCAATTACCAACTCAAGCCCCCGCTGAAGCACCAACCCAAGCGCCAACCGAAGCATTCACCGAAGCCGCAATCCAAGTCCACGACATCGATGCCGCCGCGATCGCCGCACCAGCAGAGACGCAGCAGATTGCGCCGCTATCGCATCCTCGTCACGATGGCATCACAGCAGTTGCCACCGCCGCGCCAGAACCGGAGCGCATGCTGGCGCCCGATGCTGCGGTGGCGACAGACACCGGTCACGACGAATCAGCCGCAGCGCAAAACCCGCAAAGAGTAGCTGCTCCGTCATCGACAGCAAATATGCGGATTTCCGCCTCACACCGGGTGGAAGCCGCCATCGACGGTCTGGAGGAAGATTTACGTATCGCGGAAGAAAACGGCAAATCTGCCCCGGATGATGCGCACCACACGCCATTCGGTCTGGTGAAACCTTCTATTGCCGCTGAAACAGCGCCAGAACCTGAGGCGACACAGTCACCCAATGTCTGGCATCGTCATGCAGATGTCGATGTCGATGCCTATGTCAACGCTGATGACGACCAAGGGATCAACGAGCAACAAATGGCGCGCATGACCCTGATGCAAGTCGCCGGCCACGAAGACTTGGCAGCTAAGGGCGACGCCGGCACGGTGGCGTCAGAAAACGACGAGCTGGATCGCATCATCGACGAATTGTATCGCAAGCCTTGGCGCGGCCAAAAGAGTAGCGATAAGAGTAGAGATAAGAGCGGCGAAAAAAGCGGTGGCAACATCACCGAATCGAAACAGGAAGCCTCCAGCGAGCCTGATTTCGTCCTCAGCGCCAGGCGCAAGCAACGCATCGGCCGGCCATTGCGCGGCGCCATGTGGGGTATCGGCGCGCTGTTGCTGGTCGGCGCCCTCGGCCAATCGGCCTACCTGTTCCGCGACCAGCTGGCGGTGCGAGCACCGCAACTCAAGCCGCTGCTGACCGGTGTCTGCGCGAAAATCGGCTGCAGCGTTCAGTTGCCGATGAAAATCGATGCGATTTCGATTGACGCGAACGAATTACAGGCACTCGATCCAGCCCGTAATATTTTTTCGCTAAATCTACTACTGCGCAATCGCAGCGACACCGTGCAAGCCTGGCCGAGCATTGAACTCACCTTGAATGACGGCAACGAGAAAGCCATCGTACGCCGCGTATTTGCACCACGCGATTATCTCAGCGCGGCAACCAATGCCAGCCTTGGTTTCGGCAGCGATCAGGAGCAGCCCGTCAAGTTGACGTTCGAATTACAGCAACTCAGAGCATCCGGTTATCGGGTCTATCTATTTTATCCGTGAGCGCAGCAAGGTTTATTAGGCGAATGATAAACTCCGTATGCGCATGTAAACAAGGCGGGTTCACGCTTGAACACTCGGTATACAGCTGCGTCTCAACTTTGTCCCACCAAATATAAACTATGACATCACTCATCTGCGGTTCTCTGGCGTTCGACGTCATCATGCAATTCCCCGGGCGTTTCTCGGAATCGCTGCTGGCCGATCAATTACACAAAATCAGCGTCTCATTTCTGGTGCCGACCATGCGCCGCGAATTTGGTGGCTGTGCCGGCAATATCGGCTACAACCTGAAACTGCTGGGTGGCGATCCGCAGATCATGGCAACTGTCGGCCACGATGCCGGCGTCTACCTTGAGCGCCTGGAGCAGCAAGGCATTTCGCTGCGCTCGGTGCGCACTATCGAATCGATCTACACCGCGCAGTGCTTCATCACTACCGATGCTGATAACAACCAGATCACCGCCTTCCATCCGGGCGCAATGACTTATTCGCATGAAAACAAAGTGGCCGACGCCGGCCCGGTCAAACTGGCGATTGTCGCCCCGGATGGCCGCGACGGCATGCTACAGCATGCTGAAGATTGCGTCGCCCAAGGGATTCCGCTGATCTTCGATCCCGGCCAAGGCATGCCGATGTTCAATGGCGAGGAACTGCAGCACTTCATCGAACTGGCGACTTACATCGCCGTCAATGATTGCGAAGCAGAAATGCTGGCGGCACGCACCGGCTTGTCGCTGCCGCAAATTGCCGAACGCGTATCGGCGCTGGCTGTCACCCGCGGTGAACTGGGGGCCGAGATCTTTATCGCCAACAGCAAGATCAATATTCCTTGCGTCAAGGCCGAGCGAGTACTCGATCCGACCGGTTGCGGCGATGCCTTCCGGGCCGGCATGGTGTATGGCTTGACCAATGGCATGGACTGGGCCACGACCGGCCGCTTGTCCAGTTTGTTGGGAAGCATCAAGATTGCGCACCAGGGCCCACAGAACCATGCACCGAGCCGCGCAGAAATCGACGACCGATTCCAGCGTGAATTTGGTTACCGATTGTAAAAGTAGCACATCCGTTTTCCATACTCCGCACCGCCACTGTACGGAGTATGGAAAGACATCAGCGTCTCTTCCGGGGCTTTTTCAGTCTTTTTCTGCCTTTTTTTGACATACGCCCCTTTATCGCCGATTTATGCGTGATACATCCCCCACCTTCCCAGCCTGAACTTATCTGCTAGGCTTATATCCAAATTCCATTACATCAATGGGTGGAGGGCCACATGAAAAAGCGACTTCTTATGACAGCAGGCTTGCTTGGCGCAACGGTACTGCTAGGCGGCTGCGTTGCCGTGCCTTACAACGGCAACCAGTACTATGGCGGCGGCTACGGCGGCTATTACGGTGGCGGCTACTATGCACCGGCACCTGTGTATGCAGCACCGGTGTATGCGGCACCGGCCATCGGCATCGGTTTTGGCTACTACGGCGGCTGGGGCGGGCGCGGCGGGCGTGGTCGTTAATACAACGCACGTGGGCTGCAACATGAGGCTGACAAAGTCGGTCGGCCTGAGATTTGTGGGCGGAGCGTAGAAGTTCATTGGACAACTCCCGTTTCTCGAAGCATCATGGTGAATATCTTTAACAGGAGTCTCCAATGCAAAGACTTATTGCCACATTACTGATTTGCGGCGCGATTACCGCGCCGGCTTTTGCCGCCCTCAAAGCCGGTGACAAAGCACCTGTCTTCACGACGCAAGCGTCGCTGGGTGGTCAGGTGTTTACTTACTCGCTGGCCGATGCACTGAAAAAAGGCCCGGTCGTGCTCTACTTCTATCCAGCCGCGTTCACCAAGGGCTGCGCCATCGAAGCGCACCTGTTTGCCGATGCGGTCGACAAGTACAAAGCGCTCGGCGCCACCTTAATCGGGGTCTCCGCCGACAATATCGATACCCTCAACAAATTCTCAGTGAGCGAATGCCGCAGCAAGTTTCCGGTTGCCGCCGATCAGGACCAAAGCATCATGAAATCCTACGATTCGGTGTTGCTCTACAAAACCGGCTATGCCGATCGCGTATCGTATGTGATTGCGCCGAACGGCAGCATCGTCTATGAATACAGCAGCATGGATCCCGACAAGCATGTCAGCAACACGCTGCAGGCGCTGGAACAATGGGTTGCCAAGCAAAAGAAATAAGCAACACGGTTGCTGCAAAATTAAAAAGCGCGCTTGCCAGATAAATGCAAGCGCGCTTTTTTATGCTCGCCTATCGACGTCAGCCTGCAGTCTTACGTCGATAGGCATCCAGATTTGGCAAGAACATCGCCAACAGGCCGATCAGCGGCAAGAACGAACAAACCTGATAGACGAAGCTGATGCTGCTCATGTCTGCCAGCTTGCCGAGCGCCGCTGCGCCTATCCCGCCCATGCCGAAGGCAAAGCCGAAGAACAGGCCGGATACGGTGCCCACCTTACCCGGCACCAGTTCTTACGCAAACACCAGGATCGCCGAAAATGCCGAAGCCAGGATCACGCCGATTATCACGGTCAGAATACCGGTCCAGAACAGGTTGGCGTAGGGCAGCATCAGCGTAAACGGCGCCACGCCAAGGATCGAGACCCAGATCACCAGCTTGCGCCCGACCTTGTCGCCGATCGGTCCGCCCAGCACGGTGCCGGCAGCGACTGAAAACAGGAAAACAAACAGATGCAACTGCGCCGCCTGCACCGACAAGTGGAATTTATCGATCAGGTAGAACGTGAAATAGCTGCTCAAGCTGGCCATGTAAAAATACTTGGAGAAAATCAGCGTCAGCAGGATGCCGATCGACAACATGACCTTCTTACGCGGCAACACCAAATGCGGCTGCTGAGCCTTGGCAGGCCGGCCCTTGGCCTCCTGGCGCTTGCGTTTGTACCAGTTGCCGATCTGCCACAGCACCAGAATGGCCAGCAACGCCGCAGCCGAGAACCAGGCGATGCTGCTTTGCCCGTGCGGGATCACGATCCATGCCGCCAGCAACGGCGCCATCGAGCTGCCGGCGTTGCCGCCGACCTGGAAGATCGACTGCGCCAGGCCGTGACGGCCGCCGGAGGCCATACGCGCAACCCGCGACGATTCTGGATGGAAGATCGACGAACCGGTACCGACCAGCGCTGCCGCCAACAACAGCGTGCCGTAGCTGGGTGCGACCGACAGCAGCAACAGGCCGATCAGCGTGAAGCCCGTCCCCAGCGCCAGCGAATATGGCTTCGGGTGCTTGTCGGTGTAGAGCCCGACCAGCGGCTGAAAGATCGATGCAGTAATCTGGTAAGTCAGCGTGATCAGGCCGATCTGCGCGAAACTGAGGTTGAAATTCCCCTTCAGCAACGGATAGATCGACAGGATCAGCGACTGAATCATGTTGTTGAGGAAGTGCGCAAAACTGATGGCACCCAGCACGCGGAAGCCGATCTTTTCGGTATCGTGCGACGCCAGCGCGGGGGAAAGCTGCTTGGTAGCGGTTTACATGGTGATAGAGTGAAAGTGAGTAATCCGGAAAGCGCGTATGACTTTGGTTCCAATATATAACGGCCTTAGCGATCAAAAAGACCGCGCTCGACGCTAGTTATCGCCAGATTAGAAGTGTAAGCAAAAAAATCAAGGCTGTTTTAAGATAAAAAGACATAATTTATCGCCTTTCTGCCAATTCAAATCGAGCGGCGGCGCTTATCACTAACGCCACTCTCCATATGCCAGCGAAAATACTCACGCATACCCGCGTCGACCTGATTGACCTTGTGCCGGACGTCGCCCATCCGGTGCGCGTGCGTGCCCGCAACCTGGAAGCGGCAGAGTTGTTGCATGCGCACTCGCATCCGTGGGGCCAAGTAACTTAGTCACCCCTGAACAACCCCATCCCCCCCAATGTTGGCGGGGCCCGATGCCTCAAAAGCGGTTGCGGAATTTGCAAGAACATGGAATATTTCTATTCAATTTCTTGCAAATATTGTCGAGGTGTCTGTGGGTCCCAAGTGTGATATGCCG
>NZ_JBIIVN010000015.1:0-27098 GCF_044339385.1 Collimonas sp.
TCCAGTGCCACCTTCGCTTTTTTGTTGCCCGCTGAAACTGTTTCGTTTTAATTCGTTCATATCCTGCCTTCGTTGTTCAGTGCAGGATACTCCTTAAACTATTGTCCGGATTTCCGGGTCCACTATACTTGGCGTGTCAGCGTCGGGCTGCTCCGATAAATCCTGATCGACGGCGAGATTGCTGAGATGTTCGCTCAAGGCATCCGCGCGCTCTTGCGCCGAACGCAAATCGAGCGTGCCTTCATAGATCGAGCGACCACAAATCACCGCCTCGATTCCCTCGTCCTGTACCGCGCACAGATCCTCGACATCCTTGACGTTATGCACGCCGCCGGACGCGATCACCGGGATTGTCATGCTCTGCGCCAGCTTGACGGTGGCCTCGATGTTGACGCCGCCCATCATGCCGTCACGGCCGATGTCGGTGTAGACGATGGAGGCGCAGCCGTAGTCTTCAAACTTCTTGGCCAAATCGATCACTTCATGGCCGGACAGCTTGCTCCAGCCGTCCGTGGCCACTTTGCCGTCCTTGGCATCCAGGCCGACGATGATCTGTCCCGGGAAAGCACTGCAGGCATCCTGCAGAAAGCCCGGGTTCTTGACCACGGCGGTACCGATGATGATGTAGCTGAGGCCGTCGTCGAGATAGCGTTCGATGGTGTCGAGGTCGCGAATGCCGCCACCAAGTTGTACCGGGATTTCTTCGACGCCGCCGGCCAGCGCAAATTCGCGCACTGCCTTGAGGATCGATTTGACAGCCGGTTCATTTTTCGGCTTACCGGCAAAGGCGCCATTCAGGTCGACCAGATGCAAACGTCGCGCGCCCTGGGCCAACCAGTGGCGGGCCATTTCACCCGGATCGTCGGAAAACACAGTGGCTTGGTCCATATCGCCTTGTTTCAGGCGTACGCAGTGACCGTCTTTGAGGTCGATAGCAGGTATCAGCAGCATGGCTACAGTCGTATTAAGTCAGTTAAAAATCTGATTGAGCGGAACCGCATCAGGGTTTCCATTGCACAAAATTCTTGTACAACTGCAAACCTGCGGCAGCACTCTTCTCTGGGTGGAACTGTGTTGCGAAAATATTATCGCGACCGACCGCGCAGCTAAACGCGGCACCGTAATCGGTCTCGCCGAAAGTATGCGCGGCAACAGCCGGCATAGCGTAATAACTGTGAACGAAATAAAAATAGGCATCCTCAGCCACACCATTCCAGAGCGGATGAGGCTGCACCTGGCGCACCCGGTTCCAGCCCATCTGCGGCACCTTAAATCGTGAGCCGTCTTGTTGCAACTGATCGTCCAGTCGGAAACGCAGCACTTTGCCGGGCAATAAACCGAGGCCGGCGGTATCGCCCTCCTCGCTCATGTCGAACAGCATCTGCTCACCCACGCACACGCCCAGCAATGGCTTGTTACGCGCCGCGGCCAGCAGTTCTTGCTGCAGGCCCGACTCCCGCAGGGAGCGCATGCAATCCGGCATTGCGCCCTGGCCCGGCAGTACCAATCGGTCGGCGCCACGGATATCGGCAATCGCCCCGGAAATGCGGACGTCGGCTTCCGGCGCTACCTGGCGCAGGGCTTGCGCCACCGAGCGCAAGTTACCCAGGCCATAGTCAACCACTACAATTTTGTTCATGATAAGGATTCAATTTCACCGGTCAGCGTTGCGCTGTCAACAGCTGCATCAGCGGCTATAGCATGCGACAACCAGACTGGCGTTAGCGGATTAAAGCGGCGCGTTGATTAATCACCAACTGCGAAATAGTCTAATACTCAAATGCAGATGTTTAAAGACTACCTTTAGTCGAAGGAATCATGCCGGCGCAACGCGGATCGAGCTCTGAGGCCATCCGCAACGCCCGGCCAAAGGCCTTGAATACGGTTTCGCATTGATGGTGGGCGTTTTCGCCGCGCAGGTTGTCGATATGCAACGACACCAATGCGTGATTGACGAAGCCCTGGAAAAATTCGTGGGTGAGATCGACGTCGAAGCCGCCAATCATGGCGCGCTTGAACGGTACGTGGAATTCTAGTCCGGGACGGCCGGAAAAATCGATGACGACGCGTGACAACGCCTCGTCCAGCGGCACGTAAGCATGGCCGTAACGACGAATACCTTTTTTGTCACCGATAGCTTGGGTAAACGCTTGCCCGAGGGTAATGCCGACGTCTTCCACCGTGTGGTGGGCGTCGATATGCAGGTCGCCTTTGGCTTCAATATCCAGGTCGATCAGGCCGTGCCGCGCGATTTGATCCAGCATATGATCCAGAAACGGCACACCGGTGTTCAGTTTTTGCTGGCCGGTACCGTCCAGATTGATCGCGACGCGGATTTGCGTCTCGTTGGTATTGCGGGTAATCGCTGCAGTTCGAGGCGTAGACATGTTGAAGTTGAGACCAAAGTTACAAGGCAAATGACGCAAAAAAGTGAGGCAAATTCGGTGTCGAGACGATAAGTGTACTAAATTATTCGAAGCTTCGACCCGGGATCGAAATTTGTTACCGCTTCTCCGTTATCGAAGCTTAACCGGTGCAGCCTTGTGAGTCGCCCCACCATTTTACCGACATTTTCATGTTTTACCGCGAATCACACTGCCGATAATCACTACGCATGTTGCTATTTGGCGCAAACGGTCAGGCCGACGCCCGCTCATCGGCTTGCTGCCCGTCCAATTGCGTCAGGCGTTGCTCGATCAGTGCGCAGTATTCCTGATTCAATTCAAAGCCAATAAAATTGCGGCCGCAACGTCGTGCAGCCACGGCTGTAGTGCCGCTGCCCATGAACGGATCGAGCACGATGCCGTCCGGCGGACAGGAAGCCTTGATCATCCGCTCAACGATTTCCAACGGTTTTTGCGTCGGATGATCGGCGCGCTCGCGGTGTTCTCGATGCAACCGGGAAACACTCCACACATCCTTCGGGTTGTAACCCAGCTCCAGCCACTTGGCACCGACGAAAATCGAGCGCGAACGGGCTTTCTTGGTTTCGGCGTCGTAAGGGATCCGGATGGCGTCGAGATCGAAGTAATAATCCTTCGCGCCCACAAAAAAGCCGATCGTGTCATGCACCGACGAAAAACGCCGCGTGCCGCCACCCATCGATGGTACCCGGCGGTCCCAGATGATTTCGTTAATCATCGTCATGCGCTGTTTGAGCATGACGAAAATCTCAGGCGAGAAACGCCAGGTCAAAAAGATATACAAGCTGCCGTTCGGCTTGAGCTTCGGCAGCGCTGCATCAATCCATGTTTCAGCCCAGCGCAGGTAGGCAGTGGTATCAAGTTTGTCGGAATCATTGCCATAGTCCTTGCCCAGACCGTAAGGCGGATCAGCCACCAGCAGATCGACCGCGCCGTCCGGAATTCGCTGCAAGCCTTGCAGCGTGTCTTCACGATAGACTCGATTGAGCCAGTCGCCGCTCATGGCCGTGCAATCGCTGCCATCAAGACGCCTCTTTCAAACGATATTGCGCCGAACGCGCATGCGCTTGCAATCCTTCGCCATAGGCCAGTTCCGCAGCGATCTTGCCAAGCGTCTGTGCGCCGGTTTCGCTGACGTTGATGAGGCTGGAGCGCTTCTGAAAATCGTAGACGCCCAACGGCGAAGAGAAGCGCGCGGTGCGCGAGGTCGGCAACACGTGATTTGGACCGGCGCAGTAATCGCCCAGCGATTCCGACGAAAAACGGCCCAGGAACATCGCCCCGGCATGGCGGATGCGATCCGCCCAGTGCTGCGGATTGTCTGTCGAGATTTCCAGATGTTCGGCGGCGATCAGGTTGGCGATCTCGCAAGCTTGCTCCATGTCGCGCACCTTGACCAGCGCACCGCGATTGGTCAGCGAGGTGCGGATCACTTCGTGGCGCGGCATCAGCGGCAACTGACGGTTGATGCTGGCTTCGACCGCAGCGATATAGCCGGCATCGGGACACAGCAGGATCGACTGCGCCAGTTCGTCGTGCTCGGCTTGCGAAAACAGGTCCATCGCAATCCAGTCGGGATCGGTAGTGCCGTCGCACAGCACCAGGATTTCCGACGGTCCGGCAATCATGTCGATGCCGACCGTGCCAAACACACGGCGCTTGGCGGCGGCAACGTAAGCGTTGCCGGGGCCGACAATCTTGTCGACTTGCGGAATCGTCGCAGTGCCGTAGGCCAGCGCCGCTACTGCCTGCGCGCCGCCGATGGTGAATACGCGGTCGACGCCGGCGATGGCGGCGGCGGCCAGCACCAGCGGGTTCTTGACGCCGTCCGGAGTCGGCACCACCATGATGACTTCTTGTACGCCGGCGACCTTGGCCGGGATAGCATTCATTAATACCGATGATGGATACGCTGCCTTGCCACCCGGGACATAAATGCCGACCCGATCCAGCGGCGTGACTTTCTGGCCCAGCACGGTGCCGTCGGCTTCGGTGTAGGTGAAGCCATCCGAGCCGCATTCCTGTTTTTGGCGCTGATGATAACTACGCACCCGATCGGCGGCAGTCTGCAGCGCGTGGCGGCGTGGTGGTGACAACTGCGCCAGCGCAGCCTGCAATTCTTGCTGACCGATTTCCAGCAGCGCGACGTTGTCAGCGCTGAGGCGATCGAAGCGATTGGTGTACTCCAGCACGGCGACATCGCCGCGCAGTTTGACGTCTGCCAGAATCTTGGCGACGGCTTGCTCAATTGCCTCGTCTTCGCTGGCCTCGAAGGCCAGGAGGGCGCTCAGTTGTGCGCGAAAATCCGGTTCTCCGGCATCGAGTTTTCTGATTGCTATGCTCATGTTGCTTCCCATTTGCTAAATGACAGAGCCCCGGCTCCAAGCCACAGCGGGAGCCGTGCCTTGACTCATGCGACTCATGCGCCCCCCCGGTTGCGCCGAGGCCTTTTCAAATGCATCAAGGATCGGCTGCAAGCGCTCGCGCTTGAGTTTCAACGCGGCCTGGTTCACCACCAGACGCGACGAAATATCCATGATGTGTTCGACTTCAACCAGGTTATTGGCACGCAACGTGCCGCCGGTGCTCACCAAATCGACAATCGCATCTGCCAGACCAGCCAGCGGCGCCAATTCCATCGATCCATACAATTTGATCAGATCGACGTGCATGCCCTTGCGCGCAAAATGCTCGCGCGCGGTCAGCAAGTACTTGGTGGCCACGCGCAGCCGTGCGCCTTGCCGGATCGCGCTGGCGTAGCCGAAACCGGCCGATACCGCGACCGACATGCGGCACTTGGCAATGTCCAGATCGATCGGCTGATACAAGCCTTCGCCGCCATGCTCTAGCAGCAGGTCCTTGCCAGCCACGCCGAAATCGGCGGCACCGTATTGCACATAGGTCGGCACATCGGAGGCGCGCACGATGATGACGTTGACCAGCGGATCGTTGGTCGGCAGGATCAGCTTGCGCGAGGTTTCCGGATCTTCGGCGACGACAATGCCGGCCGCCTTCAGCAACGGCAAAGTCTCTTCAAAGATACGGCCCTTGGACAGGGCCAGCGTCAGTTTCTGGCTCATTTGATTCTTTCGATCTTGGCGCCGACGGCAGACAACTTGCGCTCCATCTGGTCATAGCCGCGATCCAGATGGTAGATACGCTCGATCATGGTTTCGCCCTGCGCTGCCAGACCAGCAATCACCAACGACGCCGAAGCGCGCAGATCGGTTGCCATCACCGGCGCGCCGACCAGCTTGTCGACACCCTTAATGATGGCGGTATTACCCTGCACATCGATGGCTGCGCCGAGGCGATTCATTTCCTGGACATGCATGAAACGGTTCTCAAAGATCGTTTCGGTGACATGGCTGGTACCATCGGCAATGCTGTTCAAGGCCATGAACTGCGCTTGCATGTCGGTGGGGAAGCCGGGATATTCGGTGGTGCGGAAACTAATGGCCTTAGGCCGCGCTGCCATTTGCACGCGAATCCAGTCGTCGCCGGAGGTCAGGATGACACCGGCTTCGCACAGCTTATCGAGCGCCGCATCGAGGATGTGGCTGCGGGCGTTCTTCAGCAAGACATCGCCGCCGGCAGCAGCCACTGCACAGAGGAAGGTACCGGTTTCGATGCGGTCGGCGATCACCGAGTGCTCGGTGCCATGCAACTTGTCCACGCCCTGGATCACCAGACGATCAGTGCCAATGCCGTCGATCCTGGCGCCCATCGCTACCAGCAGATTGGCCAGATCGGTCACGTCCGGTTCACGCGCAGCGTTTTCCAGCACGGTTTCGCCATCGGCCAGGGTTGCCGCCATGAGCAGGTTTTCCGTGCCGGTGACAGTTATCATGTCGGTGACCACCCGGGTGCCCTTCAATTTCTTGGCCTTGGCGTGGATATAGCCGGCTTCGATGTTGATCTCCGCACCCATCGCCTGCAGGCCTTTGATGTGCTGGTCTACCGGCCGCGAGCCAATCGCACAACCACCCGGCAACGACACTCGCGCCTCGCCAAAGCGGGCCAGTAGCGGGCCCAGCACCAGAATCGAGGCGCGCATGGTCTTGACCAATTCATACGGCGCTTCCAGGCTGCTGATGCCATCACCTTGCAACATCACGAAATGGCCGTCCTGAGTCGCCTTCAAACCTAACTGGCGCAACAGCTTCAGCATGGTCGATACATCGTGCAGATTCGGCACGTTCGACAATTGCAATTGATCGGCGGTGAGCAGGCCGGCGCACAGGATCGGCAGCGCAGCGTTCTTGGCGCCGGAGATGACGATCTCACCGGAGAGGCGGTTAGCGCCTTGTATCAATAATTTATCCATTCTTGCTTCTCGCTGTAATTTAAACGTTGTATCAGGAACGCATGTCATCCAATCCATATCGGCAACATGCATTCCGGTCTGCGACGCCGGGCCAGACAACCTGAAATAAAGTGCGCCTCACAATAACGCCGCCCTTAAAAAGCCCGGCGAACGTTGCGATCCAGAGGATGGCAGCGTGCAGCAGGTTTCTCGCAAGCCCTTAAGGTTGGAACTCTTCCGGCGTCAGTGTCTTCATCGACAATGCATGGATTTCTTCGCGCATGCGATCACCCAATGCCGCGTAGACGATCTGATGGCGTTGGATCGGACGCTTGCCGGCAAACGCCGTCGAAACGATAACCGCCTTGAAATGCTGGCCGTCGCCTTCGACTTCCAGGTGCGAGCACTCAAGACCGGCGGCGATATAACTTTTAACTAAATCTGGTGTAGGGAACATGGCAATTTCGGACGTAATTATCTAATCCATCTAACTTAGTGACTTAGTGACGTAACTTGTAACCGCGCTTGAGCATCTGCACCGCCAGCGTCGCCAGCAACGCCAACGCCACACATATAACGCCCAGACTAATCAACGGATCGATATCAGACTGACCGAAAAATCCGTAGCGGAAACCGTCAATCATATAAAAGAAAGGGTTCAGGTGCGACACAGTTTGCCAAAGCGGCGGCAACGAATGAATGGAATAAAAGACGCCCGCGAGGAAAGTCGCCGGCATGATCAGGAAATTCTGGAAGGCCGCCAACTGGTCGAATTTGTCAGCCCAGATGCCAGCGATCAAACCCATTGTGCCCAGCAGCGCCGCCCCCAGGAACGCAAAAATCACGATCCACCACGGCGCCACGAACGACAGGTTGGCAAACCACGCGGTAATCACGAATACGCCCAGCCCGACAGCCACGCCACGCACCACCGACGCCAGCACGTAACCGCCGAACAATTCCCAGTGAGACAGCGGCGGCAACAGCACGAATACCAGATTGCCGGTCATTTTGGACTGTGTCAACGATGACGATGTATTGGCAAAGGCATTTTGCAACACGCTCATCATGACCAGGCCAGGAATCAGAAATGCGGTGTATTGAACGCCGAGATAAACCTGAACATGATCCTTGAGCGTATGGCCAAAAATCAGCAGGTACATCATAGCCGTGAGGATCGGCGCGCAAATGGTTTGCGTCGCCACCTTCCAGAAACGCAACACTTCCTTGTAAAACAGAGTTTGAAAGCCCACCATCATTTGAAGCCACCCACTTTGTATTCCTCGGAAAACACGTTGACGCCGCCGGCACTGACCTTGCTATCCATCACCTGCAAGAACACGTCCTCCAGATCAGCCTGTTGCAATTGCATGTCTTCGATTACCGCACCGGCTTGACGCAAGGCGCCGAGGATCGGCTCGACATCGGCGTATTCATTGACCCGCAGCGCCAACTTGCCGCCATCCTGATGCAACACCAGATGCTGCAGGGAGGCTGGCAGACTGCCGCTGGACAATTGCAGCAGCAACTGCGAACCGGCGATGCGCTTGATCAGTGCGGCGGTCCAATCGAGCGCCACTACCTGCCCCAGCTTCAGCATCGCGATACGGTTGCATTGCTCTTGCGCCTCTTCCAGATAATGAGTTGTCAGCACCACGGTATGACCTTCGCGATTGAGCCGCGAAATGAATTTCCAGAGAGTCTGTCGCAGCTCGACGTCGACCCCCGCTGTCGGCTCGTCGAGCACGATTACCGGCGGCTTGTGGACCAGCGCCTGCGCCACCAGCACACGCCGCTTCATACCGCCTGACAGTGCGCGCATGTTGGTGTCGGCCTTGTTGGTCAGGTCGAGATTCGCCATGACCTCGTCGATCCATTTATCGTTGTTCTTCAGCCCGTAATAGCCGGACTGCATCCGCAATGTTTCGCGCACCGTGAAAAACGGATCAAACACCAGCTCCTGCGGTACCACCCCGAGATTGCGGCGCGCAGCACGATAATCGCTGACGACATCATGGCCGTGGATCGTGACGTTACCGGAATCGGGACGATTAAGGCCCGCGATGATCGATATCAAGGTGGTCTTACCGGCGCCGTTGGGGCCGAGCAAACCGAAGAATTCGCCTTCTTCGATGGTCAGCGAGACGCCGCCCAGCGCTTGTAAGGACTGGTAGCGTTTCTTGACGTTGGTGATTTGAATGGCCGCCATAGTGCCTTGGTAAATGCTCTCAAATTGGGGTGCTTCAAGATTGCCGATTGCAGGTACGAATCCGGCTGAAGATTACTCTGGGATCGGACGCTGCAGCAGGCTGCCTGGTTGCGTAACCCTTGATTATATTGGATTTTTGCTGTGGAGGCCGGGCAATAGCGACAAACCCGGCAAGCTCATTGGAGAGAAAGGGAGCAAGGTCAATGATGCTGCGTACCGTCGCCAACCTCTACGGTTGCCGACGACAGCAATTCCGCCACGTCATACAGGTCGATCAGGCTTTCCAGATTGGCTGGCAGGCAGGGAAAATGCAGCGAGTGGCCTTGGTTAAGAGCGGCACATTGCCATGTAAGCAATGTTGCTACGGCAGCAGAATCGACCGCCACAACATCACTCAGATCAATCTCGGTCTCGCCCCCCGCAATCGCCCGCAAGCCCTCTTCCAGAGTGACTTTGGCATTACCGACAGTAAGTGGGTGAGAAGGCCTGAACATGATAAACGATCAACAAATTACATCAAAAAACTGGAAGACTAAGCGTACCGCCGACCGTTGCGTCACGGCCGGCGCACTCAGTGGAAGAATTATTTTCCGCTTTTGGCAACACGCGCCTTGTTTTTGTCGCTCAGCACCTTAATCAAACCGTCGATGCCGGACTTCCCGATTTCAGAAGCGAACGAACCCTTGTAGGATTCAACGAGCCAAGCACCCAACACGTTGACATCGTAAATTTTCCAGCTATTGCCAACTTTTCCCATTCGGTAATTCAATTGGATCGGCTCACGGCCGGGCTGGATCACTTGCGAACGCACTTCGACGTCGGTATCGGCGGGATCGCTGCGCATTGGCCGGAAATCAATTTTCTGATCGCGCACCTGCGAAAGAGCGCCGGCATAAGTAAAGATCAAGAGGCTACGGAATTGCGCGATCAGTTGCTTTTGCTGGTCAGGCGTGGCGTCGCGCCAGAAACGGCCTGCGGCCAACGCCGTCATGCGATCGAAATCGACGTACGGGATTATTTTTTCTTCAACCAGCGCCAGGATGCGCTGCTGGTTGCCACCCTGGACACTCTTATCCGCCTTGGCAGTATCCAGCACGTCCTGGCTGATGCGCTTCACCAGGGCATCAGGGGCTTCTTGTGCAAGCGCCGAGGCAGAAAAAAACAGGCTGCCGACAGTCAGCAACAAGGCTAGGGGGGGTTTCAGAATATTCATGTTTTTTAGTAATTTCTATGTTTAAGGGCAGCTTTAGTTAGCGTACAGATATGTCTTAAGATGAACATTTCGATGCTAAGTTCCTGCGCCCGATGTTACAAATTGTGCATTCTGGCGATGGATCCGGACCTCGATCTGATACGCTAACTCAATTATTGCGCAGGCTTGGTTGAGGCTGACTTGTCGTTAGCGTCGTTAGCGTCGTTATCGTCGTTGCCCTTGATCTGGCTCTGGCGGCGTTGCGTATATGCGTCGCGAACAAACTCATACTTATCGAGCGCTGCGTCTTCCAACAGATCGCCTGCATCCAACAAAGTGGCGCGCTTGTCGATCAAGCGTACCACCGAGCCGGTATCACGCCAGCGTACCGGATATTTGTAAGACCACAGGTCGCCGTAGAAACCCACCGGCAACGCCGCAGTATCGCGAATGTTGGATGGCCCAAACAGCGGCAGCACCACATAAGGACCGGCACCGATACCCCATTTGCCGAGAGTCTGGCCGAAATCCCTGCTGTTTTTCTGCAAACCGGCTTCCGAGCTGACATCTAGCACGCCGCCCAGACCGAAAGTGGTATTGACGGCGACACGCATAACGTTGGTGGTGCCGGCTTCAACATTGCCCTGCAAAAATCCATTAACCGAACTCCAGACATCACCGAGATTCCCGAAGAAATTATGAATGCCGGTTTGCACGAAGTTTGGCAGCCATGACCGGTAGGCGGTAGCTACCGGCTTGAGCGCAACCTTATCCAGCGTATCATTGAAGCTGAACATGGCCCGGTTGAACCCCTCCAGCGGATCTTGCGGATTGCTATTACCGGCATTACCGCTATTACCAGTTGTGGCGCAACCGCTCAGCATGGCCACCAAGGCCAGGGAACTCAGTCGTATCGTCATTTTCATTGGCCGCTATCCTTTACATCCGCCGCCTTGCTATACAAGAACTGACTGATCAGGTTCTCCAGCACGATTGCAGATTGTGTCAATTTAATATTATCTCCGGCAACCAGGTTCTTGGTATCGCCGCCCGGTTCGATACCGATGTATTGCTCGCCCAACAAACCTGCAGTCAGTATCTTGGCGGAACTATCCTTTGGAAACTTGTAACGCTGGTCCATATTTAACGTCACCACGGCCTGGAAACTCTTATCGTCGAAACTGATCGAGGCGACACGACCGACTACAACCCCTGCGCTGCGTACCGAAGCGCGCACCTTCAAACCGCCGATATTGTCGAACTTGGTAGTGACCGGATAGGTTGGATTGAACGATGAGCTATTCAGATTACCTGCTTTCAAGGCCAAAAAGGCCAAAGCAAGCACGCCGATCAGCACAAACATCCCGACCCATACATCTACAGTTTTTTGTTGCATGATTCATCACCTTTAAAATACCGCACCAGGCATTGATTCAGTCCAGACATATTGCCATAGCTGACACCGAATACCCAGCAATTGACTGAACAATCTCAAATCTCAAGAAAATAGTAACGAGAAGCAAAACCACTTGTTGTAATCTGCTGCCAACAAAGCCCGCGCCAACGAGCGAGGTTCTGCACCGCAAATCAGCCAAATCAGTTAAACATCAGCGCGGTCAACAGGAAGTCCAGCGCCAGGACCGACAGCGAGGCGATTACGACGGTGCGGGTGGTCGCTCTGGCGACGCCTTCCGGTGTCGCTTTGGCTTCGTATCCTTGCCATACCGCGACAAAGGTCACGGCGATCCCAAAGACAATGCTTTTCAGCACGCCGTTGGCTACATCCAGCCAGACATCGACTCCGCCCTGCATCTGCGACCAGAAGGCGCCTTCGTCCACGCCGATCAGCTTGACGCCGACCAGATAGCCGCCAAAGATACCCAGCGCGCTGAACAGCGCCGCCAGTGCCGGCATCGCCACCACGCCTGCCCAAAAGCGCGGAGCCACAACGCGTTGCAACGGATCGACCGCCATCATTTCCATCGCTGATAATTGCTCACCGGCTTTCATCAGGCCGATTTCTGCGGTTAGCGAGGTGCCGGCGCGGCCGGCGAACAGCAGCGCGGTCACCACCGGCCCGAGTTCACGCACCAACGACAACGCGACCAGCAGGCCCAGCGCTTGTTCCGAGCCGTACTTGTTCAATGTGTAGTAACCCTGCAAACCTAACACGAAACCCACAAACAGGCCCGACACACCAATGATGACCAGCGAATAGTTACCGATAAAATGAATCTGGTCGGTAATCAGCCGCGGTCGCCGCCACAAACCGGCAGAAACGCGCAGGATTGACAGAAACATACGCGTCGCCACGCCAAGACCGGCAATCGATTCGCGCAAAGTGCGGCCGATTGCCGCCAGAATATTGATTATCCAGCTCAACATCAGCGACGGCCCTCCAGCCCCAAGTCCGCGGCAAAAGACTTGCCGGGATAATGGAACGGCACCGGGCCGTCCGGTTCAGCATTCACGAACTGCTTGACGTAGGGGTGCTGCGAAGCCCGCATCTCAGCGGGCGTGCCTTGCGCCACGATCTGGCCTTGCGACAGGAAATACACATAATCGGCAATCGCGAACGACTCGTTGACATCATGCGACACCAGAATACTGGTAGAGCCAAGCGCATCATTCAATTTGCGAATCAGGTTGGCGGTAACGCCCATCGAGATCGGATCAAGCCCGGCAAAAGGTTCGTCATACATGATCAGCGCCGGATCGAGCGCAATGGCTCGCGCCAGGGCCACCCGCCGCGCCATGCCGCCGGAAATCTCAGACGGCTTCAATTGCGCCGCATTGCGCAGACCGACCGCATTCAACTTCAGCAACACCAGGTTGTTCAGCAGTTCCGGCGGCAAATCGGTATGTTCGCGCAACGGAAAGGCAACGTTTTCAAAGGCCGTCAGATCGGTGAACAAGGCACCGCTCTGGAACAGCATCCCCATCTTGCGACGCAACGCATACAGGGCCTTGGTCGACAAGGCATGCACGGTTTCGCCGTCAACCTTGACGCTGCCAGCCTGTGGCCGCAGCTGGCCACCGATCAAGCGCAATATCGTGGTCTTGCCGGAACCGGAACCGCCCATCACAGCAATGACTTTGCCGCGTGCGAAGTCCATGTTGAGTCCCGATAAAATCGCTCTCTCACCATAGCCAAATTGCAGATCACGGATTTCGACGATATTTGTCACTACACCCACCGAATAAGCCAAAGGTGCCTATTGTAGTGCAAATGCGACAATCGTTCAGAGCCCTGCGATAGTCTGCTCATTGAAATGTGCCTTTATTACAACAATTTGACTAGCACGGTCAGACATACGCAAAAGTTGCTCAAGCAAAAAAGCATGGCTGCCGAATTTCTTAGGGGACATACTCTTGAGTGTCGCCATCGCGCGGCAACACCCCGAGACGAAGGTTGCGGCATCAACGCGGCAATACTGATGCGCCCATCAGGGACTCGTCCACGGCGCGTGCGCACTGACGGCCCTCGCGGATCGCCCAGACCACCAGCGACTGTCCACGACGCATATCGCCAGCCGCGAATACCTTGTCTACCGATGTCTGGTAGCAGCCTTCGCCGTCGGTGCTGGCCTTGGCGTTGCCGCGTGCGTCTTTGTCAACACCGAATGCTTCCAGCACCTGCGCCACCGGGGAGACGAACCCCATTGCCAGAAATACCAGGTCTGCTTTCATCTCGAATTCCGAATTCGGCACTTCCTGCATCTTGCCGTCTTTCCATTCAACGCGCGCAGCGATCAGCTTCTCCAGCTTGCCGTTCTTGCCTTCCAGGCGCTTGGTGGCGACCGCCCAATCGCGCTCGCAACCTTCTTCGTGGGACGATGAAGTGCGCAGCTTGGTCGGCCAGTAAGGCCAGACCAACGGCTTGTTTTCTTGCTCCGGCGGTTGCGGCATCAGCTCAAACTGCTGGATCGATAGCGCCCCTTGGCGGTTGGAGGTGCCCACGCAATCGGAACCGGTATCGCCGCCGCCAATCACCACTACGTGCTTGCCGCCTGCCAGAATCTGATCCTTGACCTTGTCGCCAGCATTGATCTTGTTTTGCTGCGGCAGAAAATCCATCGCGAAATGCACGCCCTCCAACTCACGCCCGGGCACCGGCAAATCGCGCGGCTGCTCGGCGCCGCCGGCGATGACCACTGCATCGAATTCGGCTTTCAGTTCGTCCGGCGAGATGGTTTTCTTGGCCCAGTTAGTGACATGCGCCGGGAAATCCTTGCCGACCAGCACACCGGTACGGAACGTCACTCCCTCTGCTTCCATCTGTTCCACGCGGCGATCGATGTGCGATTTTTCCATCTTGAAATCGGGGATGCCGTAGCGCAACAGACCACCGACGCGATCGTTCTTTTCAAACACGGTGACGTCATGGCCGATACGCGCCAACTGCTGCGCAGCAGCCAGACCGGCAGGGCCGGAGCCGACCACGGCGACTTTCTTGCCGGTCTTTACCAACGCAGGCTGCGGCACGATCCAGCCGTTTTCCCAACCCTTGTCGACGATGAAATGTTCGATCGATTTAATGCCGACCGGATCGCTGTTGATGCCGAGCGTGCAGGCGCTTTCGCATGGCGCCGGGCAGATGCGGCCGGTGAATTCCGGAAAATTGTTCGTCGAATGCAAAGTCTCCAGCGCTTCGTGGTAAGCACCGCGATACACCAGATCATTCCAGTCGGGAATGATGTTGTTCACCGGGCAGCCGTTGTTGCAGAACGGAATGCCGCAGTCCATGCAACGCGCACCTTGGGTCTTGGCTTCGTCATTGCTCAGACTGAGGATGAATTCCTTGTAATGCTTCTTGCGTGCCACTGGCGCTTCATATGTTTCGCCAACCCGCTGAAACTCCATAAAACCCGTTACTTTTCCCATTTTTCACTCACATTTTTACTCATTGCGGACAGAGTTCAAGAGCCGCCGCCGTGCGGCACATGACACCCTCAGTGCGACTCTGCCCCCAACTAATCAGATAAAATTACAAAGAAAATAACTGCGCCTCAATGCATGATTCAGGCAACAACTTTTTCCTTGGTCGGCTTGCTGCTGTGAACCGCGTTCAACTCGCCCAGGGCACGCTTGTACTCGGTCGGGAACACCTTGACGAACTTGCTGCGCGAGGCAATCCAGTTGTCCAGCAGGTTGCGGGCGCGGGTGCTGCCGGTGTACTTGAAGTGACGCTCGATCAGTCCCTTCAGGATCGCCTCATCAGCCTGTGCCTCGCCGCCGCGCACGGTGCTGTGCCAGATCGCACGGTCAATCGTGGCCTCCTGCTCGCCCTGGCTCAGTACCGGCTCCAGCGTCACCATCGACATGTTGCATTGCGCCGCAAAGCTGCCTTCCGGATCGTAGACATACGCCAGGCCACCCGACATGCCGGCGCCGAAATTACGACCGGTCTCGCCTAGCACCACGACGGTGCCGCCGGTCATGTATTCGCAGCCATGATCGCCGGTACCTTCAACCACCGCAATCGCGCCGGAGTTACGCACTGCAAAACGTTCGCCGGCCACACCATTGAGGAAAGCCTCACCGGCAATGGCGCCGTACAGCACGGTGTTGCCGGCGATTATGTTGTCGACCGCACGACCGCGGAATTCGGTGTTTGGACGGACGATGATGCGACCGCCCGACAAGCCCTTGCCAACGTAGTCATTACCTTCACCCACCAGATCGAGCGTGATGCCATGCGCCAGAAACGCGCCAGCCGATTGACCTGCGGTGCCCTGCAATTGGATGTGGATGGTGTCATCGGGCAGGCCTTCGTGACCGTATTTCTTCGCCACTTCGCCAGACAGCATGGCACCGACGGTGCGGTTCAGATTCTTGATCGGCGAGATGAACGAGACGCGCTCGCCTTTCTCCAGCGCCGCCTTGGCTTGTCCGATCAGCTTGTGATCGAGCGCCTTGTCGAGACCGTGATCCTGCTCTTCGGTGTGGTAGTACACCCCGCCTTCAGGCAAGGCCGGTTGATAGAAGATGCGGCTGAAATCCAGCCCCTGGGCCTTCCAGTGAGTGATCGCCTGGGACTTGTCCAGCAGGTCGGCACGGCCGATCAGCTCGTTGAAGTTACGGATGCCCAGTTGCGCCATGATCTGACGCACTTCTTCGGCGATAAAGAAGAAGAAGTTGACCACATGTTCAGGCTTGCCCGAGAACTTGGCGCGCAGAACCGGATCTTGCGTGGCAACGCCGACCGGGCAGGTATTCAGGTGACATTTGCGCATCATGATGCAACCTTCGACTACCAGTGGCGCGGTGGCGAAACCGAACTCGTCCGCGCCCAGCAAAGCGCCGATGACAACATCGCGACCGGTCTTCATCTGGCCGTCAGCCTGGACCCGGATACGGTTGCGCAAGCCATTCAACACCAGCGTTTGCTGGGTTTCAGCCAGGCCCAGTTCCCAAGGCGAACCGGCATGCTTGATCGACGATAGCGGCGAAGCGCCGGTGCCGCCGTCATGGCCGGCGATGACGACGTGATCCGACTTGGCTTTGGCCACACCGGCGGCCACCGTGCCGACGCCGACTTCAGACGCCAGCTTGACCGAAATCGAAGCGCGCGGATTGACATTCTTCAGATCATGGATCAGCTGCGCCAGATCTTCGATGGAATAGATGTCATGGTGCGGCGGCGGCGAAATCAGACCGACACCGGGCACCGAGAAGCGCAGCTTGGCGATGTACTCGGATACCTTGTGGCCCGGCAACTGCCCGCCTTCGCCCGGCTTGGCGCCTTGCGCCATCTTGATCTGAATCTGGTCGCCTGAAATCAGGTACTCAGCGGTGACGCCGAAACGTCCGGATGCCACTTGCTTGATCTTGGAACGCAGCGAATCACCGGCTTGCAGCGGGATATCGACTTCAATCCGGTCCTTGCCGATCACCGATGCCAGGGTTTCGCCTTGCTTGATCGGAATGCCTTTCAGTTCCTGGCGATAGCGGTTCTCGTCCTCGCCGCCTTCGCCAGTGTTCGACTTGCCGCCGATGCGATTCATCGCCACAGCCAGCGTGGCATGCGCTTCGGTCGAGATGGACCCGAGCGACATCGCGCCGGTGGCGAAACGCTTGACGATTTCCTTGGCCGGTTCGACTTCATCCAGCGGGATCGCCTTGCTTGGATCGATCTTGAATTCAAACAAGCCACGCAGCGTCATGTGACGCTTGGACTGATCGTTGATCAGTTGGGCATACTCTTTGTAGCTGTTGAAGTTGTTGGCGCGGGTCGAGTGTTGCAGCTTGGCGATCGCATCGGGCGTCCACATGCGCTCTTCGCCACGGACGCGATATGCATACTCGCCGCCGGCGTCGAGCGCGTTGGCCAGCACCGGATCGTCGCTGAATGCGGCGCGATGCAAGCGCAAGGCTTCTTCCGCCACTTCAAACACGCCGATGCCTTCGACATTCGATGCCGTCCCCTTGAAATATTTCTGGGTCATGCTCTTGTTGAGGCCGATTGCTTCGAAAATCTGCGCGCCGCAATATGACATGTAAGTCGAGATACCCATCTTCGACATCACCTTCAACAAGCCCTTGCCGATTGCCTTCTGGAAGTTGTATATCGCCTTGTCAGCCGACAGCGCGCCCGGCAAGCCGTGCGCCATTTCGGTCAGGGTATCCATTGCCAGATACGGATGGATCGCTTCCGCGCCATAGCCCGCCAGCAGCGCGAAGTGATGAGTCTCGCGGGCCGAACCGGTTTCCACCACCAGGCCGGTGGAAGTGCGCAGGCCCTTGCTCACCAGATGCTGGTGAATCGCCGAGGTCGCCAGCAGCGCTGGAATCGCGACTTGTTCGGCATCGACCTTGCGGTCCGACACGATCAGGATATTGTGGCCGGACTTGACCGCATCCACCGCTTTGGCGCACAACGAGGCCAGGCGTGCCTCGATGCCTTCCTTGCCCCATGCGACCGGGTAGCAGATGTTCAGCTCATACGATTTGAACTTGCCGCCGGTGTGCGCGCTGATGTTGCGCAGCTTGGCGATGTCGTCGTAGTTCAGAATTGGCTGCGACACCTCCAGGCGCATCGGCGGGTTGATGTTGTTGGTATCGAGCATGTTCGGCTTCGGTCCGATGAAGGACACCAGCGACATCACCATCGCTTCGCGGATCGGATCGATTGGCGGGTTGGTAACTTGCGCGAACAGTTGCTTGAAATAGTGGTACAGGATCTTGTTCTTGTTGGACATGACCGCCAGCGGCGAATCGTTGCCCATCGAGCCGATTGCCTCTTCAGCGGCAGCGGCCATCGGCGACATCAGGAACTTGATGTCTTCCTGGGTGTAGCCGAACAACTGCTGGCGATCCAGCAAGGGGATGGTCGAACCGGATTCATACGGCTCCGACTTCAGCTCATCGAGCTTGACCCGCACCGACTCAATCCATTGCTTGTATGGCTTGGCGTTAGCGAACGTGTCCTTCAATTCCTTATCGTCGATGATGCGGCCGGCATCGAGGTCAATCAGAAACATCTTGCCAGGCTGCAGCCGCCATTTCTGGATGATCTTCGACTCTGGAATCGGCAGTACGCCGGATTCGGACGCCATGACCACGAAATCGTCGTCGGTGACGATGTAACGCGCCGGACGCAAACCGTTGCGATCCAGTGTGCCGCCGATGTGACGGCCATCGGTAAACGCCATCGCCGCCGGGCCATCCCATGGCTCCATCATGGCTGCATGATATTCGTAGAACGCGCGCCGGTTGTCATCCATCGTAGCGTGGTTTTCCCACGCTTCAGGAATCATCATCATCATCGCTTGCGCGATCGGATAGCCGGACATCAACAACAGTTCGAGCGCATTATCGAAGCAAGCGGTGTCGGACTGGCCTTCATAGATCAGCGGGAACAGCTTCTTCAGCTCGTCACCCAACACATGCGACTTCATCACGCCCTCACGCGCACGCATCCAGTTGAAGTTGCCCTTGACGGTGTTGATCTCGCCGTTGTGCGCCAGCAAACGATACGGGTGAGCCAGCGGCCATTCCGGGAAAGTGTTGGTGGAGAAGCGTTGGTGCACCAGCGCCAGCGCCGACAGACAACGCGGATCTTGCAGGTCTTTGTAATACACGCCGACCTGATCTGCCAGCAACAAACCCTTGTACACGACGGTACGCGCCGACATCGACGGCACGAAAAATTCTTTGCCATGTAGCAAGTTCAGCGCCTGAATCGCGTGACCGGAGGATTTACGGATCACGTATAGTTTGCGTTCGAGCGCATCGGTGACCATGATGCCTGGGCCGCGGCCGATAAAAATCTGGCGAATCACCGGCTCCTTGTCGCGCACGGTTGGCGACATCGGCATCTCGATATCGACCGGCACATCGCGCCAGCCCAGCACGACCTGACCCTCCGCCAGTACCGCACGTTCAATTTCCTGTTCGCAAGCAATGCGTGAAGCATTCTCTTTTGGCAAGAACACCATACCGACGCCGAATTCGCCTGGTGGCGGCAAGCTCACACCCTGCTTCGCCATCTCCTCGCGATAGTACTGATCCGGCACCTGGATCAGTATCCCAGCGCCATCGCCCATCAGCTTATCCGCGCCGACCGCGCCCCGGTGATCGAGATTCTTCAGGATCTGCAAACCCTGCTCAATAACCGAATGGCTCTTCTTGCCTTTGATATGGGCGATAAAACCGACACCACAGGCATCGTGCTCATTGGCCGGATCGTATAAACCTTGCGCATGCATAACGTTGCTCCACCACTTTAAGAGTAAGGGTATTAAGAATAGAGCAGCCAGTTGCAGACTTCAACCCCAAAAATTAGGGTCAGAGTCAAATTAAATAGCTGACCTCTCACATCAAAATTAATTAGGGTCAGAGTCAATTTAATGCTATTTATGCACATCCCGCTCGATTGTTATTTTTTGAAGTCTCTGGCAACGATATTTGCACAGCATCAGTTCCCGCCTTGAAGGGCCGCCCGCGCTTGGATGGCCGCACTCTCGCGGCACCTTGTTTTTCCAGCTTAGCCTTGAACGCATCGGACCCCAGCGGCCAGCCCTTATTGGTAGCATCAATCAACTGCTTAGACTCGACGGATGTAAGCGCTTGCTCAGCCATAGCTTTATAAGCAGCTTCACGATCGAACGGCGTATTACCCAAGGCCCAATACAGCGCATGATCGGTTATCAGCGGATCAGGCTTGATACCAACATGATGCAGATAACTCGACCACGGATACTCGCCAGGCGTCGGCGTCATGCCTGCGCGCACCGGGTTCTGGTCGATATAGCAGCTGCACAGCATGAAATAGCGCTCTGAATCGATCACCGTCGCCCTGTAGCGCCCTTGCCACAAAGTTCCTTCACGGGCGTATTTCTGATTGAAATAAGGCACGTAATGCCGCCCGACCCATTGCATCATCCGCGCCAACCCCTCTGCGTCGCTAGGCGTCGCCAGCAAATGGATATGATTGGTCATCAGCACATAACCATGGATTGCCACCTTGAACTGCGTGGCCGCATCGCGCAAACGGCCAAGAAAATTCACATAATCTTCGGTCTCGCGGAAAATTACCTGCTTATCAACTCCGCGCTGAATGAGATGATGTGGTTGGTTAGGAATAACGAGGCGAGGTAAGCGGGCCATGGCAAAAAGGGAGCAGTTTAGATGCCCTCATTTTATCCATTAATTTGACTCTGACCCTAATTGTTCAGTCACTGGGTGCCGCGCATGCGCTGCAGCCCACACGAATCGGCAGGCAGACACGCGGCCTGACGAGCGGCTATGGGCTGACTGGATTCGGCGACATCATCACCGCCACTTTCGTGCCGGTGATCGCGTGCGGGTGATCGCGCGCCAGGCATTGCCGGGTTCCAGTTGACCGAACCTGTTCTGACCCTTGTTCGGCAATTGCGTTTCACCAGGCGCCTTGCTGGCAACGCGCTAGCCGATCCATTGGGACAACCGGCTGCTGCTGGCGGCATGTTAGGTGTTGCAGGCCTGCGGTATCCTGATCGGCGTGGCGTCGCCTAGCGTATTCGGCTTTGCGCTTGGCAGCATCTTGCTGGGCTTGCGGCTTACTGCGATTACTCTGTTTGCGATGCCTGATACGCGTCGTCTGCATGGCGACCAGGGACGCGGCCTGATGGGTCTGCTGACTGTCACCTATGGCATCGGCAAGATCATCGGGCCGCCGCTGGCGACGCGCCAGGTTCAGCGCAGCGGCAGCTTTACGTCATCGCTGTGCCTGGCGGCCTTCGCGCTGATCGCCGGCGCCATCCCGCTGGGCCAGATTTTCCGGGAAAGCAGACGACCGCTGGCTTGAGCTGCTTGCCAGCCAATTCAGCTGCGGCCTTGGCTGTGCAAAGCGCCTTGTTAAATGAGACGAACGGTATGTCATAGCGATCGATGGTGCCATCCGCGCCGACAAAATGCGTTCACCAGCCTGCCGCATCCTGGACCGGCGCGATATCGCCATCGCGGCAATTTTCTCCTATCGCTTCGCTCTCTGCCAATGTGACGATGTTGACGCCACGATGCTTGATAACGTTAACCACGACGCTTAGCGGAAAGCCGGCTCACTGAAGCTGCGTAGTTTGCGGCTATGCAGTTGTTCAACGCCCTGATGACGCAACAGTTCCAGCGCCTTGATGCCGATCTTCAAATGCTGATTGACGCGTTGCTCGTAAAAGCGGTTGGCCATGCCCGGTAGTTTGATTTCGCCGTGCAGCGGCTTGTCGGAAACGCATAGCAAAGTGCCGTACGGCACCCGGAAGCGGAAGCCGTTGGCGGCGACGGTGGCGCTTTCCATATCCAACGCAATCGCCCGGCTCTGGTTGAAGCGCAGCAAAGGCTTGCGATGATCGCGCAGCTCCCAGTTGCGATCATCGACCGACGCTACGGTGCCGGTGCGCATGATGCGCTTGAGCTCGTAGCCCTCCAACTGGGTGATCGTGGCGACCGCATCCTGCAACGCCAGTTGCACCTCGGCCAGCGCCGGTACCGGCACCCACAGCGGCAAGTCGTCGTCGAGCACATGATCGTCGCGCACATAGGCGTGCGCCAGCACATAGTCGCCCATGCGTTGCGAGGTCGACAGGCCGGCACAATGGCCGAGCATGATCCAGCCGTGCGGGCGCAATACGGCGACGTGATCAGTGATGGTCTTGGCGTTGGATGGGCCGACGCCGATATTGATCAGCGTGATGCCGGAACCGTCGGCGCGTTGCAGATGGTAGGCCGGCATCTGCGGCTGGCGCGCCGGGGCGATGCCGGTCAGTGCGCGGTTAACCGGCAGGTTGTCGAGATTGGCGTTCCAGGTGGTGAGATCGCCCGGTTCGACGAAGGCGGTATATTGCTGCCGATATTCGCGCTGTTGCGGATCGCTGGTGGCCTGCATCAGTTCGCGCCCCATACGGATGAATTCGTCAACGTAGAACGCGTAGTTGGTAAACAACACGTAGCGTTGGAAACGATCCGGCGAGGTCGCCGTGTAATGCTTCAGACGATGCAGCGAGTAATCGATGCGCGGCCCGGTGAACAGCGATAGCGGATGCGCCTCACCTGGCATTTCCTCGTAAGTGCCGTTGACGATGCGGTCGTCCATGGTGGCCAGGTTCGGCAAATCAAATATATCGGGCAAGGTGCGCAGATGTTCGGGATCGAGACTGCCTTCGACGTGGATCCCTTCCGGGAAAGCGAAGTGCACCGGAATCGGCAATTCGCTGACGCCGATTTCAAGCGGCACATCATGATTATCGCGTAGCAGCTTGAATTGACTGACCAGATAATTGGCGTATAACGATGGCCGCGTCAGCGTGGTTTCATAAACGCCCGGGCCAGACACAAAACCGAAAGAATGACGGGTATCGGCACGCGTATTGACCTCGGTCGTCACGCGTACGAAAGGGTAGCAGGCCCGCACCCTTTGCGGCATCACTTCGCCGCTGGAAAACCGTTTGAAAGCATCGCGCAGCAATGCTGTGTGGTGCTCGTAGATGTCCAGCACGCGCTCAAGGGCGGCGTGCGGATCGGTGAATTTCTCAGTCGGGAACATTAACTCTCCGTAGCGATATCGGTGATTACAACAAAATGCGGCCAAAAGAAGCCAGGCGCTGTCACGTCGTCGAGCACGACATCGACGCTGGTGACGATGCCGTTCGACTCAATTCTACTGGGATTGCTGGCATCAGGTTGCATCAAGGCAGCATCAAGCCAACCTCAAGCATTGCACCGCCAGCAATTTGCAACCATGCAGCGATGAAAATCAGACCAGGATTACTTCAAAAGATCGTACTTGCCGCCTCTTTCGATGGCGCGCTGATATGCGGGACGAGCGTGAATCCGTCGCAGGAAAGCCGACAGGCGCGGCCTGCCGGCGTCGAGCCCGCCGCGCGATTGTAACGCTTCGAGCGGGAAACTCATCTGGATATCAGCCGCCGTAAATTCTGCACCGGCAAACCAACTGCTCTTACCCAATTCGCCTTCCAGAAAATCCAGATGCGACTTGATTTGCGGATCGATATAGCCGCGCTGCACGCTGTTGGAAATCATGCGCGCCAGCGGCCGCAGCGGAGCTGGCATCGGCGGCCGGTCGATGCGCCCGAAAATCAACCTCATCAGGAGCGGCGGCATGGCCGACCCTTCGGCGTAATGCAGCCAATAAGTGTAGCGCAGCCGCTCCTTGCTGGCGGCCGGCGGAATCAAGCGACCAGCGCCATATTGCTGCACCAGATAGTCGATGATCGCGCCGGATTCGGCGATCGTGTTGTCGCCGTCGGTGATCACCGGGGACTTCCCCAATGGATGCACGGCGCGCAAGGACGGCGGTGCCAGCATGGTCTTGGGATCGCGCTGGTAAAACTTGATTTCGTAATCGAGCCCCAGCTCTTCAAGCAGCCACAGCACCCGCTGCGAACGGGAGTTGTTGAGGTGGTGGACAATAATCATGGGACCGATCCGATCAGGTAAATGGGAGTAAAGGCGGCGATGCCGTTCAGTTAATTTCCGCTAATAACGTGAACCGCATCATAGCAACGGCAGGCGATATCCGGCTAGCCTACCCCATTCCCTCCGGCTTGAACAGAATCATGGCCGGATAGCCGCGCACCTTGAAACGATCACCCGGTTGATGCCGGCGGCGCTGGTGGCGATGACGCAACTGTGATAGTGTGTTACCTGCACCGTGCTGGTCCAAGGGCCTCGCAGCCAGGTAACGCTGGCATTGACCTTGGAACCCCAATCCGGGTTGTTCAGCGAATTCAACAGGTCTTGCTCAGAGGCCTTGGCGGACCGCTTGTAGTGAACGCGAAGCACCTGCGTAGCTGGCTTTTAGCAGGACGTCGCCGATCCCGCCACCCTTGATACGCCCTTGATACGCCATTTTTCGGCGTGCAAGGGCGGCCACAAGTTTGCGGCAATATCGCAGGCTGACGGCAATACAAACGCACGTATTTACATAGCTATTTGCGTTGCGTAAAGAAGCGTCTGACTTTACTATTCCGGCAACAATAAGGAATCCTGCATGCCGCATCCCACTCCCCTAACCAGTTTCGCCGCCGGCGCGCGCGACACCTTGCCGATGCTGATCGGCGCCGCACCTTTCGGGGTGATTTTCGGTGCGCTGGTGGCGGCTGGCCAACTCGCACTATGGCAAGGCCAGTTCATGTCGCTCGGCGTGTACGCCGGTGCCAGCCAGTTTATTGCCATCGGCCTGCTGGCTACGCAAGCCGGAATGCTGGTGATCTGGATGGCGACCTTTATCGTCAACCTGCGCCACATGCTCTATGCGGCAACCTTGCTGCCACACATCAGCCATTTGCCGGGGCGCTGGCGCTGGTTGCTGGGCTTCCTGCTGACTGATGAAACCTTCGCCGTGATGAATGCGTACTATCTGAAACACGCGCATACGCCGCACGGCCATTGGTATTTCCTTGGCTCGGGCTTAGCGATGTATGGCAACTGGCAGTTGTGGACCTTGGTCGGCCTGCTGTTTGGGGTGGCGTTTCCTAAATTGCAAACGCTGGGGCTTGATTTTGCGATGGTGGCGACCTTCATCGCCATCGTGGTGCCGCAACTGTTCCGCAAGCCACAGCTGGCCGCCGCCATTGCTGCCGGCGCATGCGCCTGGCTGCTGCGCGACCTGCCCTACAAAACGGGATTGATGGCAGCGACGACGGCCGGGGTTGCCGTCGGCCTGGCAAGCTCGCATTGGCTGGCGCGCCTGCGCGCCGCAAGGAGTCATGCATGACATATACCCTGACCATTATCGGCATGGCGCTGATCACCTTTTTCATCAAGGCTTTCATCTTTGTGCTTGGCGATCGTGTGGTGTTTCCGATCTGGCTTAAGGAGGCGCTGGTGTTTGTTCCAGTGACCGTATTGACGGCGATTATCGTGCCGATGGTGCTGGCGCCGCATGGCGCAGAGATGGAACTGCACTGGCGCAATCCACAATTGATCGCGGCGATTGTTGCGGTGCTGGTGTGCGCAGCAACAAGGCGGCAATTACTGACCATCGCGGTTGGGCTGGCGGTGTTCTTTGCCTGGCAATTCGGTGTGACGGATCAATAGGGCCAGGATCGCAGCGGCGCGATCAAACCCGCTCAATGATCAAGGCAATGCCCAGCACTACGCCGATGCACATGGCGCACCATGCATATTGGCGGCCATCGATCAGGCGCGAATCTCGCCGTGCCGGTGCGTGGCGCCTCGGGCAATGTGCTGGCGGCGTTGAACGTGAGTGCGCAGGCAACGCACATCAGCAACCGCAAAATGACGAAAGAATTTCTGCCGGTGTTGCAACACAGGACGCAGGAATTGTCGATATTGCTGCTGTGATTACAAGGCCTGTCGCAAAAAATGCCGACGCCGAAACGGAACGGCATTTCGCGTTATACTTGGCATTGCTTGCGTAAACGCATGCCTGGCAAGCCAGAACAACACTGAAACAACACTCAAACAACGCCCGGCGTCACCTGCTCTGCGGGTAAATCAAACACTGCTGAGAAAAGGATTTTTTAATGAGCGACCTGTCTAACTTCCCCATCGCAAAGAAATGGCCTGCGCAACATCCGCAACACATCCAGCTTTACTCGCTGCCAACGCCAAATGGCGTCAAGGTCTCGATCATGCTAGAAGAAACCGGCCTGCCTTACGAGCCGCATCTGGTCAGCTTCGACAGCAACGACCAGCTTTCTCCGGAATTCCTGTCGCTCAACCCGAACAATAAAATTCCCGCCATCATTGATCCAAACGGCCCGGGCGGCAAGCCACTGCCGTTGTTCGAATCCGGTGCAATTCTGCTGTACCTGGCCGACAAATGCCGCAGATTCATTGCGCAGGATGGCGCTGAACGCTATGAGACGATTCAATGGTTGATGTTTCAGATGGGCGGCATCGGCCCCATGTTCGGCCAACTCGGGTTCTTCCACAAATTCGCCGGCAAGGACTATGAAGACAAGCGCCCGCGCGACCGCTACGCGGCGGAATCGAAGCGCGTGCTGGGGGTGGTCAACCAACGGCTGGCGGAACGTACATGGATCATGGGCGACGCCTATACCATCGCCGACATGGCCACCTTCCCGTGGGTACGTAACCTGATCGGTTTCTACGAAGCGGGGGATCTGGTCGGCATCCAGGACTTCCCGCACGTCACACGCGCGCTCGCTGCATTTGTGGCGCGTCCGGCAGTCGCCAAAGGGTTGACTACCCCTACCCGGGATTGAGGTTTTTCAGGGCGTTTGCAGCGGCTACGCAAATCCGTAACGCTGCGATAAAATTGCCGCTCTCTATACATTTGGAACGCTATGCCATCGCGCCGAAAATTTCTGCAAAAAAGCTTGTTCCTGAGCGCCTCCGGACTTTTCTCCGGCCGCCTGTTGGCGCTGATTGAATCTTGACCCAGCCTGCTGATCGAAATGTGACCCAGGGCTGGTCGCTGCGTTTTGAGTTAGCAGCTGTGGATAAGTCTATCAAACAGTTGGTGTTGAAGCACTCCTTTTT
>NZ_JBIIVN010000016.1:0-27009 GCF_044339385.1 Collimonas sp.
AAAGCCGAAGCACCTGATGAACCATTCTGATTCAATCTACGAAGGGAGGTGCTACGGGCTACGCCCGTAGCACCTCCCTTGTTCTTTAACGAGATCGCTAAAAAAGGAGTGCTTCAACACCAACTGTCAGCGCCGGCATCTATCGGGCTGTGCATCTGATCGACGACCGCATCAGTGCCTGCCTGTTCCTCTCGCCCCGCCCGGACCTGCCGTCACACGCGTGGTTGGCGGGCCTGTTCGGCAAGGAAAAACTGGATGACGCCGATCGCGTCGGCCTGTTGCTCGGTCAGCCAATCGAGAAGGGCGCAGATACCGGAGCGACCGTATGCTCCTGCTTCGGCGTCGGCCGCAATACCATTTGCGATGCAGTGCGCAAGCAGGGATTGACCAGTGTCGCGCAGGTCACCACCTGCCTCAAGGCAGGTGGAAATTGCGGCTCATGCGTTCCCGAGATTAAAAAATTGTTGTCGGAAATCCTGATCGAAGAGGGCGCATAAGCATCAATCATCAATGACTGCCGGCATCGTGGAACGAGCCGGCGGCAAGCTGTGTCACTGGTTCGTTGTACCCCAGCAGCAGCCATGCCAGCAGCAACAGCGCCAGGCCGATGGTGGTCGACAATCCAGCCTTGCCGCGGTCGGCCAGCCGTCCGGCATGGGATGCAGCCAGTGCGCCGGCGGCACCGACCAGACCGAATAAGCCGATGGTGCCGTCCGAGTAGTTGAATGGCGTCGCCGCCAGCAGGAACGAAATCGATGTCCACAGCACGCTGAACACGGCAAAGATAAGGGCGCCCAGCAAAGCCCGGGTGCGCAGCACCGGTTCGCGCACGAATAAAGTCAGGATCGATGCTAGCAGGCGCGGGTAGTTGAGATGCTGAACCTGGTGATGGCGCGGCAACGCACGCCCGAGTGCGATTGCATTCAAAATCATCAGCGCCGCACCGAACCAGTAAACGGTTTGCCAGCCACCCAACGCCGACAGGTAGCCGGCCACGGTGCGCGCCAGCAGGATGCCCAGCAGCAGGCCGTTCATCACGTGGCCGACCACTTTGCCACGCTCTTGCGGTGCGGCCAAGGTCGCCGCGAATGGCACCAGCACTTGTGACACCACAGAAAACAAGCCGGTCAGCGCGGTGCCGATGAGTACGAACAGCATACTTTGCGCGCTGGCGGTGATTAGCAAACCGCAAGCCGAGAGCAGGGTCATCACCACAATCAGTCGCTTGCGTTCCACCATGTCTGCCAGCGGCACCAGCAGCACCAGACCCAACGCGTAGCCAAGCTGGGCTACGGTCACGATCAAGCCAGCGCTGCCGTTGGAAATACCGAAGCGCGAGGCGATCGTATGCAGCAGGGGTTGGGCGTAATAGTTGCTGGCCACGGCGACCCCGGTGGCGATCGACATCACGATGACCAGGCTGGCACTGAGTTTGGAGGTTTGTGTATTTGTCATTTAAGGTCGACTTTAATCATCCAGGCCGACACTTTATCCGTTATCAGCAGACGCTGCTGCGGGTCGCCACAAACGGCGATTTCTACGTCAAAATAGGAGCACAAAAAACTCACCACATTTTACTTTTTGCTTAATTCCTGTTCACCAAGGAGCTTTACATGAGCCAAAGCAGCGAAGCCCGCCCGCCGTTTCCACCCTTCACCCGCGCAACCGCAATCCAGAAAGTAAGGATGGCCGAAGACGGCTGGAACAGCCGCGATCCTCAGCGCGTAGCGCTGGCCTATACGGTTGACAGCAGCTGGCGCAATCGCCACGAATTCCCGCAGGGACGCGAGCAGATCGTGCAGTTCCTGACCCGCAAATGGGAGCGTGAACTGGAGTGCCGCCTGATCAAGGAATTGTGGGCCTTCGAAGGCAACCGCATTGCGGTGCGTTTTGCCTATGAGTCGCACGACGCTGAGGGCAACTGGTTCCGCTCCTATGGCAACGAGAATTGGGAGTTTGCCGACAACGGCCTGATGCATCGGCGCTACGCCAGCATCAACGACCTGCCGATCAAGGAAGCGGAACGCAAATACCACTGGCCGCTAGGACGCCGACCGGACGATCATCCAGGCCTGAGCGAATTGGGTTTATAACAACATGGTGCGGCTGGCGTGAAAATTTATTCGGAGCGATACAATAGTGTCCTCTTCATTAGCCCGGACACTAACTGCCATGACTGTTCGCACGCCACCAACCCGCTGTTGCAAGACTGGAATACCCGGTACGGATTGCCGCCTTTCGATCTGGTCAAGCCCGAGCATTTCGCGCCGGCCCTGGCTGTGGCGTTGCCGGCCCATCTGGCCGAAATCGATGCAATCGCCAACCAACCGGCTGCGCCCGATTTTGCCAATACGCTGGCCGCGTTTGATGCCAGCGGCCGCCTCAACAGCCGCATCAGCCTGCTGTTTGAAAACCTCAGCGCCAGCGAAACCTCGCCGGCACTGCAAGCGGTTGAAGTCGAACTGGCGCCAACACTGGCGGCGCACCGGAATGCGATCTACCTGCATGGCGGTTTGTTTGCGCGGATTGATGCGTTGTACGCACGACGCGCGGAACTGGATCTGGACCCGGTACAGTTGCGTTTGTTGGAACGGGTGCACCTGGATTTTGTGCGCGCCGGTGCCAACCTGCCGCCGCAATCTCGGGCCCGTTATAGCGTCCTGACCGAACGGCTTGCGGCCCTGAGCACGACCTTCACCCAAAACGTGCTGGCCGACGAATCCAGCTTTGCGCTGGAACTGGCAGACGAGGCGGCACTGGCCGGCTTGCCCGATTTCTTGCGCGCAGCGGCGCGTGTGGCGGCACAGGAGCGTGGCTTGCCGCCAGGTAGTCACGTAATTACGCTGTCGCCATCGCTGGCCGAACCTTTCCTGACGTTTTCCGAACGGCGTGACCTGCGCGAAGCCGTATGGCGCGGCCGCACCGCACGTGGTGCCCACGCTGGCGCGCATGACAATCGTCCGATAGCTGCCGAAATCATCGCCTTGCGCCAAGAGCAGGCGCGATTGCACGGCTATCCCACCTACGCCGATTACCAGTTGATCGACCGCATGGCCGGCCATCCGCAAGCCGTCTTGGCGCTGTTAGGCAAGGTCTGGGAACCGGCTAAAGCCAAGGCCGAAGAAGATCGCCCAGCACTGACTGAGATGGCGCGCAGTCTTGGCCAGCCGACTCCGATCGCAGCGTGGGACTGGCGCTACCTGGCCGAGAAAGTACGGCAGGCCCGTTACGATCTCGATGATGCCGAACTGAAGCCCTATTTTGCGCTGGAAAACATGATCGCCGCGATGTTCGATTGCGCCCAGCGCCTGTTCGGCATCCGCTTTGTCGAGCAGCATGGCATCGCGCTGCATCATCCCGATGCGCGCCTGTGGGGAGTACGTAACCGTGAGGATGTAGTGATCGGGCTGTTCATCGGCGACAACTACGCGCGCGCCAGCAAGCGCAGCGGTGCCTGGATGCACATCTTCCGCAGCCAGTCGGGTCATAACGGCGGCACGCTGCCGATCGTCATCAATAACAACAATTTCGCCAAGGCCGAGCCGGCGTTGCTGAGTTTCGACGATGTGCGTACGCTGTTCCATGAATTCGGCCACGGCCTGCATGGTCTGCTATCGCAGGTGCAGTACGAACGCCTGGCCGACACTCAGGTGCTGCAGGATTACGTTGAATTGCCGTCGCAGATTTTCGAAAACTGCGCCGAAGAAGAAGTAGTGCTGCAACGTCATGCACGTCATTACCAGAGCGGCGCGGCGATTCCGCCAGCGCTGCTGGAGAAACTGGAACGTGCGCGGCAGTTTGACCAGGCCTGGGCCACCATCATGTACGCCGGCCCGGCGCTGATCGACATGGCGTTACATTCGTTGCCGAACGGCAGCAAGGTCGACCTTGCTGCCTTTGAAGCGCAGCAGTCCGAATTGCTGGGCATCCCACAGGACATCGGCCAGCGCCATTACCTGAGTCATTTCCAGCATCTGTTCGCCGGTTCCGACTATGCTGCCGGTTATTACGTCTACATGTGGGCCGAAGTGCTGGATGCGGATGCTTATGATGCCTTTATCGAAGCTGGCGACCCGTTCCAGCCAGCCATTGCCGAGCGTTTGCAGCGCCACATCTACAGTTCCGGCAACAAGCAGGATCCAGCACAGGCTTTCCGCGCCTTCCGCGGCCGCGATCCGAAGGTGGAGCCGATGCTGGCCAAGCGCGGGTTGATTGCTTAAGTAGTCTTTGCGGCGGCAGATTTCAACTCACGCGTTCGCCGGAGTGACGGTTTGGGCGTAACAAGTGGGGTGGGCAGTTTTTGTCCATTCCTGCCAAGACAGGTGCATTTGCCGTTATGCGTGCGCACAAGCGCCACCCCGCTTGTCGTTGATGGCCATGAAAAATCGCGGGAATACGGCGGAGAGCGAGATTTGCAAGAAATATTGGCGCCGCAGGCGCCGCAGAAATGACGTTGGCAGTCAGCCGGGGGAATAGCGTTGCGGCGGTAATTTAACCGCTCCGGTACTAATCTATGCTTCTAATGGGTACTTTCGCTGCACTTCCAGCCGCACTTTGACTCTGTTCTTGCCGCCGGTGCGTCAATCACGAAACCGATACCGCGCACTGTGCGGATATAGCCGTCGCCAATCTTGCGCCGCAAATTGGCTATGTGGACGTCCAGCGTATTGCTGGCATTATTGCGGCCACCTGGCACTGCTAGTTCTTCCAATGTACGACGCGTGACCACGCGGTCGGCCCGGATCAGCAGCGTGCTCAGCAACAGGCATTCGCTAGCGGTCAGTTCCACCTTCCGCTTCCCCACGGTGACACAGCGGGTCGGCACGTGCAGTGACAAATCACGTAAATCCAGGGTTTCACCGTCGAAACCGTAACTACGGCGGACCAGGGCGCGCACACGTGAGATCAGTTCGACCATCACAAAGGGCTTGACCAGATAATCGTCGGCACCACTGTCGAAGGCAAGCAGACGATCGTTGATGTTGTCACTGGCGCTAAGGATGATCACCGGCAAGCAGCTTTTCTCACGCCGCAAGCGCGCCAGAAGATGCAGACCTTCGCTGTCCGATATGCCCAGCAGTAGCAAATCACAAGTACCCGTCTCCAGTGCGCGCTCGGCATCGATTAGCCGACGCACCCACACTACTACCAAGCCTTGCTCGGACAGGACGATACGCACATGGTTGCCGAGATCAAGGTCACCTTCTATCAGCAGTATCTTCATAGGATTGCATTTAAGCACATCAATATGAAGAAAAAATGAAGAGGCAGTTGCTGCGCGACTCTTCACGCTCTTCACGCTGTACTCATGAATGACTCACCCATTCTTCATATTATCTATGGATAATTGCCTATTTGTTAATTTTCCAGAAAGAGCTGAATATGAAAAACCGTCATATAAGATCATCTCCCTCCGGTAATGCTTACGTTATTTCAACAACTCGCCCTTCCGTCGGCGTATTGGTGGTGCTTTGCGTCGTCGGCCTGTTATCGGCTAAAAATTCCAGCGCGCAACAAGCCAAGACCGGCGCGGCGACTGACAGCACGTTCGTCATAGGCGCCGGCATTGGTAGCGGACCACGTTATTCAGGCTCTGACCAGAACGTAGTCAAGCCGCTCCTGTTGCTGGATTATTCCAACCCGAATGGTTTCTTCATTAGCACCGCGCGCGGTATTGGCTATAGCACTAAGCTTGGCAGGTTCAGTTATAGCGCGGCATTGAATTACTGAGGCGGCCGCTCAGAGAACGATCGAAACAACGGTTTCTCTGACGGTAGTTCGCGCCTGCGCGGTATGGGCGACATCGAGCGATCGATCAATTCCATCCTGGGCTGGGGTTACAGTCCTGCAGAGTGGCTTGATCTGAACGTAAGGGCCGATCTCGCAGTGTCCCAGAGAAATAACGGCAATGCCTTCCACTTCACTGTTTCCAGCCCGTTCTACGCCGACGCTAAAGACAAATTATCGCTGGCGACGACGGCCAGTCTGGGCGACAGCAAATGTATGCAAACCTATTATGGCGTCACCGCGTTGCAACAAGAAAATTCGGGGTTCAACGCTTTCACGCCCAAAAGCGGCATCTATCAAGTAAGCGCTAACCTTAACTGGACGCATCAGTTTGACGCCAAATGGGCCCTGCATAGAACATTGCGGATGACGCGCTTGCAAGGCGATGCGGCCAAGAGCCCGCTGACGGGTCGCCGGCTTGCGCCGAATGCTGTTATGTTCGTGACCTATGCGTATTAAAACTGTGGCGCCGTCTCCAGCAATGAAGAGCAGCACGTCCACGGCAAAAAGCTGATCCCGCTTGTCGCGGCAACCGATTGCATTGTTTAAATCGGCTTGCCACTGCCAAAGATTGCCGTTTTTCAGCTATGCTGACGACGTAGCCCGGTAAGTTAATCAAGCTGTGGCGGATTATGGATTGAGATAGTTGCGAGGCTCTATTGATGAAGTCGTCGATACGTCCAGAGGCTCAGCGCAGCGTCGCGCCCGTACTGCGGCAGCATTTTGCGGAACTGCCAAATCATCATGTCTGTTGAGGCTGCCGACATCGCTGGCATCGCTGGCATCGCTGGCATCTCTGATGTATTAATCGTCGGCGCCGGGCCGGCCGACTCGCATCTGGCGTGGTTACTGGCCCAGCAAGGCTTGCGGGTGACCATCATCGACCAGGCCGCATTCCCGCGCCCCAAGGCGTGCGGCGGTGGGCTTTCGCGCAAGTCGATGGCTCTGCTTGGCTTTGATCTCGGCTCCACCCTGCACCGTCCTATCGACGCTGCGATCCTGAACTATGGTCACCGCGACGCTGTCATCAAGGAAATGCAGCCGATTGCCGCCTGCACCGTTGTTCGCAGCGAGTTCGACCAAATGCTGCTGGATCGCGCCAGCGCCGTCGGCGCACACTTCCTCGCTGAAACCGCATTCGTCAACGCCACCGAGAGCGCCGAGACAGTTCGCGTCAACACCAGCCGCGGGCTGTTGCGCTGCCGTTTGCTGCTGGCCGCCGACGGTGCTGCCAGTGCGGTGCGTAACACGCTTTTTGGCAAGGATCTGGTGTCTTACGTGCCGGCGTTGGAGGCGATGGTTTGGCCGGCGCCCGATGCTCTGGAACGCTTCGGCCAGCGTGCGCTGTTTGACTTCGAGGGCATGCCGCACGGCTATGGCTGGATTTTTCCCAAGCGCGATCACTTCAATGTCGGTGTGTACTCACCTTTCGGCGGCGCCGCGCTACGCCGCCACCTGGATCGCTTCACGGCGGCATATGCCAGCTTGCAGCAGGTACAGAGGATTGCATATCACGGCTACATCATCCCGCTGGCCAACCGCCACCAACTGTTCCAGCGCGGCCGGATTTGGTTGCTGGGCGACGCCGCCGGCCTGGCCGAAGCATTGTTCGGTGAGGGTATTTATTTTGCATTGAAGAGCGCGACGATTGCAGCCAGAGCGATTGCCGAGGATGGTTTGCGCGCCGATTCCGAGCGCTACAGCCAACTGCTGCGACACGAGCTGCTGCCCGAACTGCGTGCCGCATCATGGATGGCGCAACTGATCTACCGCTTCCCCCAATTCGCCTTCTCGCATCTGGTGTTGAACCAGAAGATCAACCATGATTTTGCGCGGCTTATCAGTGGCGACATCAGCTACCGTGAATGTCTGCGCAAGACCGCGCTTAACCTGCCGCGCTGGCTGCTGCCGAGCAAGGCGCCGGAATCGACGGCCGACAATTTCTGCTAGCGGATTGTCAGAAACCTGGCAGCCGCATGGTCTGCTGATCCCCGGCCTCGGCACGCTCATGGCCAAGCAGCCATGCCTTGCGCTCCAGGCCGCCGGCAAACCCGGTCAGTTTGCCGTTAGCGCCGACTACCCGGTGGCACGGCACGATGATGGCAATCGGATTAGCGCCGTTGGCGCTGCCGACCGCACGCGCACCGTTGTGCTGGCCGAGTTGCGTTGCCAGTTTGCCGTAGGTGGTCATCCGCGCCGGTGGAATCTGGCGCAATGCGGCCCACACCCGCTGCTGGAATTCGCTACCGTTGGTGGCGACATCAATCCCCTGCAACGCATCCAGTTCGCCTGCGAAATAGCGCAACAGCGCCGGCCCGGCGCTGGCTGGCGAAGTGGCATCGCTCAAGCTGTAGTGACCGTAGTGGGTAGTGAGCAAGCTGCGCATGCGCAATTCATAATCCTCGAAGTCGAGCGCACGCACGCGATCCTGGCTGTCCGTGACCAGCAGGATGACGCCGATGGGCGAGGGGACGCGGCGGAGAAACAGATTCATGACGGCGCTCCTGTCGGACAGCTGTATTTAGCATCTGACGACAGTCTACAGATCGGTGGACTTTTTTGCAGCTTGAGTCTTGCGGTCGCATTCTCTGCCGGGACAAGCAGGTGGCGCAGCATGCTGGGGTAAACAGGGGATCCACATTACTGAGCTGCTTATTAAGGGAATGACGGGGTCGCCGAGACGGGGTCACCAGAACAGGCGTCGCCAGAACAGGCGTCGCCAGAACAGGCGGCCTGGGCAGGGGGTAGGGCCGGAGCGCGGAGCAGGGCCCGCCCAGACTCTGCTGCCGAGCCAGGGGGTGCCCGCCAAGGCGCGATGCGACATGAGGAAAGCCCCCATGTCTAACCGCAATCCCCACCTTATTTCTTGAAGCGCGCTTCAGCCAGTTTGTCGGCAACGACGCTGGTTGGCAAACCTTCCGAGTCGGCACGCTTGAACACTTCGGCCAAGGTGACGCCAATTTCGCGCACGTGTGCCTCCACATCGGCTTGCGGTTTTTGGTAATACTCGTAGCAGACCTTGATGATGCCGCCGGCGTTGATCACGAAGTCCGGCGCGTACAGGATTTCCTTGCGACGCAGCAGTTCACCGATATCGGCGGTGGCCAGCTGGTTGTTGGCGGCACCGGCGACGATTTTGGCTTGCAGGCGGCTCAGGGTGGCCGGGTTAAGTGTAGCGCCGAGCGCGCACGGTGCGTAGATGTCGGCCTGGACGTCATAGATGGCGTCGGGCGCGACCACTTCGGCGCCGAGTTCGTTGCGTGCGCGTTCCAGTGCAGCCTGATCGATATCGGTAACGATCAGCCTGGCGCCGGCGGCGTGCAGACGGCGCGCATAGTCGTAGCCAACATTGCCCAATCCTTGTACTGCAACGGTCAATCCTTGCAGCGAGTCGCGTCCCAGGTAATGCTTGACGGCCGCCTGGGCGCCGACGAAGCAGCCTAGCGCGGTGAATGGCGATGGATCGCCGCTGGCGCCGAGACCGGCAACGTATTTGGTTTTGGTGGCGATATGCGCCATGTCGGCCGGGCTGGTGCCGACGTCTTCCGCCGTGATGTAGAGGCCGCCAAGGCGTTCCAGGGCTTCGCCTATGGCTTCGAACAAGGCGGGAGTCTTGGCAGTTTTCGGATTACCGATGATGACGCTTTTGCCGCCGCCGATAGCCAGCCCGGCAACCGCGTTCTTATAAGTCATGCCGCGCGAAAGGCGCAGTACATCGTTGACGGCGACGGCTTCGCTGGCGTAGTCCCACATGCGGCAACCGCCCATGGCCGGGCCAAGGTTGGTGTTGTGGACAGCGATGATACCTCTGAGGCCGGATTTTTCTTCCGAAACGAAGACTACTTGTTCGTGGTGATCGAAATTCAATTCGTTAAAAATGAAAGTACTCATGCTTTTGGCTTCGTACGGATAGCATGCGCGCGTCCGGGTAGGAGGGGCTATGGTTTTCCGGTGTTCAAGGGTTAACAGTAATTGTGCTGGAGTTGACGAGCGGTTAGCGTCGGCAACGGCATTGCCGTGATTGTGTCACGCAGGCGAGAGTGTAATTTATCGTCATGTGAAACTCAATCGGGTTCGTCGGCAAGCGAATAAATTACCGTATTGATAATGCAGAAAACAACAGTCCCCGGGCATGGATTGCCCGAATTATTTTGGCTCTTCGCGCGCCGCCGCCTCGCGCAGCTTGTCCTTCTTACTCTTACTCTTGCGCTTGCCTTTGATGCCGCCATTGGACGGCTGGGTATGCGCATCGCCGGTTGCGGTTGCAGCGAGCGCAATCTCAACCGGTTCGAAGCCGGCAACTCGCTCACGCACGCACTTCAGATGATGTCTTTTTTCTATCATGCGGAAATGCGCGTCGCTGTCGGCGCTGACGAAGCTGATCGCAATACCGCTCTTGCCGGCGCGGCCGGTGCGGCCGATGCGATGTGTGTAATCGACCGCTGAACGCGGTAAATCGTAGTTGAGCACCACCGGCAGTTGGGCGATGTCGATGCCGCGTGCGGCGACATCGGTGGCAACCAGCACTTGCAATTTGCTGGCCTTGAAATCCGCCAGTATCTCGTTGCGCGCGCCCTGGCTGAACTCGCCGTGGAAGGCGCTGGCCTTGATGCCGGCGCGTTGTAGTTTTTCCGCGATATGTTCCGCTGCGTATTTGGTGACAACGAAAACCAGCACCCGGCCCCAGTTGTTTTCTTTCAGCAGATGCCGCAGCAACTGCGTGCGCCGGCCGGCATCGACCAGAATCACGCGCTGTTCGATAGCGGGCTGGTTCTGCGCCAGCGCCGGGATGGCAATGTGCGTCGGCTGTTGCAGCATCCTGGCGGCAAGGGCGTGCACATCGGCGGCAAAAGTCGCCGAGAAAAACAAGCTCTGGCGATGCTTCGGCAATTGCTCCAGAATGCGTCCGATCTCGTCGGCGAATCCCATGTCCAGCAAGCGATCCGCTTCGTCCAGCACCAACACTGACACGCTACCGAGGCTAAGCGCATTATGGTCGACCAGGTCCAGCAGGCGGCCCGGCGTCGCTACCGCGATGTCGGCGCCGCCGCGCAGATCCATCATCTGCGGATTGATCGACGCGCCGCCGAACAGCGCGACGATTTTCAGAGGTTGCTCGGCCGCCTGCGCCAGCAGGCGTATGGCTTGCGCAGTCTGCTGCGCCAGTTCGCGCGTGGGCACCAGAATCAGTACACGTAGCCGCCGTGGTTTTTCGCTGCGGGCTTCCAGCAATATCTGCAGCAACGGCAACGCAAATGCGGCGGTCTTGCCGGAGCCGGTTTGCGCCGCAGCCAGCACATCGCCGCCGCGCAGAATGGCGGGAATCGCTGCGAGCTGGACCGGGGTTGGCGTCACATAACCGCGTTCAGCGATGGCATGCAGGATGGCAGGGGACAGACCCAGAGAGGAAAATGACATGATGGCGGGCCTTGACAGCGTATTGGGAACAATGAAGCGCGCCGGTTTCCGGCTTGCGGGTCGCCATCTTACCATTTGCAGATAGGCGGATTGCGGCGGATTGCACGAGCGCCGGATGTTCTCTAGAATCGTTGGCGGAACAACCCCATGTGTATTGCACCGATGGCACAGCCGTTCCAACGTCGCTCGGACGGTTCCGGGCGCTTACGTGAGAGAAAAACATGTCTGAATCCCCAACTCCGCGCAGATTTTCGCGCATTGATCGCCTGCCTCCCTACGTGTTCAATATTACCGCCGAACTGAAGATGGCGTCGCGGCGAAGATATTGTCGATATGTCGATGGACAATCCAGACGGCGCCACGCCGCCGCACATCGTCGACAAGTTGATCGAAGTATCGCAACGCACCGACACCCACGGTTATTCCGCCTCCAAAGGCATTCCGCGTTTGCGGCGGGCGATTACGCATTGGTACAAGACGCGCTACGAGGTTGAATTCAATCCGGATACGGAGGCCATCGTCACCATCGGTTCCAAAGAAGGCCTGGCGCACCTGATGCTGGCAACGCTTGATCGCGGCGATACCGTGCTGGTGCCGAATCCGAGTTATCTGATCCACATTTACGGCGCCGTCATCGCCGGGGCCGATATCCGCTCGGTGCGCATGAGCCCCGGTGTGGATTTCTTTGACGAGCTGGAACGGGCGATACGGGAAAGCTATCCGAAGCCAAAAATGATGGTGCTGGGTTTTCCCTCCAACCCGACTGCACAATGCGTCGAACTGGAGTTCTTTGAGCGCGTAGTCAAGCTGGCCAAGGAGCACAACATCCTGGTGGTACATGACCTGGCCTACGCCGATATCGTTTTTGACGGCTGGCAAGCGCCGTCAATCATGCGGGTGCCGGGCGCTCGCGATGTCGCGGTGGAGTTCTTCACGCTCTCGAAGAGTTACAACATGGCTGGCTGGCGCATCGGTTTCATGGTCGGTAACAAGGAACTGGTGGCCGCCCTGGCGCGCATCAAGAGCTATCACGACTACGGCAGCTTCACGCCGGTACAGGTAGCGGCGATTGCGGCACTGGAAGGCGATCAGCAATGCGTCAAGGACATCTGCGCCAAGTACCAGAGCCGCCGCGACGTGCTGGCCAAGGGGTTGCATGAGGCCGGTTGGATGGTAGATATTCCAAAGGCGTCGATGTACATCTGGGAGCGTATTCCAGAAGCTTATCGCCACCTCGGATCGCTGGAATTTTCCAGGCAATTGCTGGAAAAAGCCAAGGTTTGCGTCTCGCCCGGCATTGGCTTTGGCGAATATGGCGACGAATACGTGCGCTTCGCCCTGATCGAAAACGAAGCGCGGATCCGTCAGGCCGTGCGTGGCATCAAGGCCATGTTGCGGGACTAATGACGCAGCAGCCGGATGAGGCGCAATGCCATCCGGCTATTTCAACATCGTGATTACACACTCGCCGCTACCTGCCAGCACGCAGCCACACGCAGCCACACGCAGCCACACGCAGCCACACGCAGCCACACGCAGCCACACGCACGGCACTGCCGGGCCACTTTTCCGGCTGACAGAAAACGTCACCACGAATGACAAGCGAGGGCAGTTTTGGCGCTTGGCAGACCTACGATTACCCGGCTTTTGGTGACCACATAGGCAATATCAAGGTAATCTGCCGAGCATTTACGCTGAATTCCTGGCCACACTTGTTGGGCATGAAACTTGCTGCCAAGCATGTAATTCTTTCCCAGTTCAGCTGCAACCAATCCGGCGCAGATTTGCGCTGCGCATGCAAATGCGACATCAGCTCCAGGAAGCGTATTTGATGATTAAAATCAATGTTGTTTCTTCCAACAGCGTAGCGCCCGCACCGCCTCTGTCGGCGGTTTTCGGCCGTGAGCCGAAGACCCTGGGCCGTAGCGAAGAAAACCATTTTATCCTACCGGATTTCCGCAATTACGTTTCCCGCACTCAGGCTGCGGTTAAAAGCGATGGCGTGCAGCACAAGATTACCAACCTTAGCCGCGCCAATCCGATCCTACTGAATGGCCACGAGATCAATCCCGAGTGCGAATGCGATTTGCAGACAGGCGACGAAATCCAGATTGGACTTTATTTGTTGCGCGCCGAAGCGCAGCCCAACTTAATGAAAGATAGCCCGGACATGAGCAGCCAGAGAGAGCATGCAGCGATCAACCCAAACCAGTTCACCGACATTCCGGAGGCGCTGCCGAGCGTTTCGGAAAACCGCAAGGCGGCAGCGACGCAGCCGAACCTGGAACTGGTCGCCGGCACCGGTAGCACTGCCAGTACACCATTGCAGGGCCTGGCCGCAGAGGAAAAACCCAGCGCTGCAGCAGATCCGGCCAGGCACGCCGACAACCACGCGCTGATCCTGGCCTTCATGAAAGGTGCAGGCCTGCCGGCCGGAGCCTTGGCGCCCGTGCTGACGCCGGAAATGATGGAAACCGTCGGCAGGCTGCTGGCGACGGCGGTGCAAGGCACGATTGATCTGAACGCATCGCGCGCGCTGGTCAAGCGCGAAGCCCATGCCGATGTGACCAAGGTGGTAGTCAGAAACAATAATCCGCTGAAATTCTTTACCGATAGCCAAGACCGTACTGATCCAGATGCTACGCAAGAAAATGCCGGGCTTCATGGGCGCTAACGAAGCCATGCGCGACGCCTACCAGGATTTGCATGCGCATCAGTTCGGCGTGGTATCGGGCATGCGGGCAACCATGCACGAGATGGTCCAGCGCCTCAATCCTGAGGTCATAGAAAAGCGCCAGAAACCGGCGGGATTTCTGGAGTGGTTGATGCCGGCGGCACGCAAGGCCAGGCTGTGGGATGCGTATGTCGCGTGCTTCCAGGACATCGTCGACGAAGCGTCGGCCGATGAATTCCAGGTGCTTTTCGGGAAATCTTTTTTACAGGCCTACGAACGCAAGGTCGAGAAAATGAAGAAAGAAGGGCGGCATAACTAGAGGGGTGAGCAAGCAACGAATTTCAGCCAGTCCTTGCGCAATCACCCCGCACAACGGTTTATACAGGGCTATGCGCGGCAATGGCTGAGCCCGATGTGCAGCGGTTAACACACGGCGGCGGATCGGTGAACAGATTCTATAAATCACGCTCTATAACGGCATGCCATGTGCCGTCATTATCACGGCCCTGTATGACGCAATGCCGCGCTAGCAAACTGGTGAAATATCAAGCGCACCAGTATTTAACCAAGCGGTACCCAACTGAATATGCAAAACCTCAAGCCGATTGAGTCTATGGAAGCAACAGCGGCAACAGCGGCAACAGCAGTAACGGCTGTCGAAAACTGCTTACCAAAAGGCACACGTCTGGCTGACTTTGAAATCATCGGCGTCATTGGCGAAGGTGGGTTTGGCATCGTCTATTTCGCTTTTGACCGCTCGCTGCGCCGCATGGTGGCGATCAAGGAATACATGCCGGGCGCTTTTGCCGGACGCGGCCCGGACCAGAAAGTGGTGGTGCGCTCGCAGCGTCACCGCGAAACTTTTACCGTCGGCCTCAAGAGTTTCATCAAGGAAGCGCGTCTGCTGGCGCAGTTCGACCATCCGGCGCTGATCAAGGTCTACCGCTTTTGGGAGCAAAACAATACCGCCTACATGGCGATGCGCTATTACGACGGCCGCACCCTGAAAAGCGTGGTGCAGAACTCACCGGCACAGATCACCGAAGCCTGGCTTAAAAGCATGCTCAAGCCGATGCTGGAAGCGCTGGCGGCAATGTACCGGGCGCAGATTCTGCATCGCGCCATCTCGCCCGACAACATCATGATCCAGAAGAGCGGCGAAGCGGTACTGCTGGACTTCGGCGCTGCGCGCCAGATCATCAGCGACATGCCGCATTCGCTAACGGTCATCCTCAGGCCCGGCTATGCGCCGATTGAACAGTACGCCGACGACGCCCTGATGGAACAGGGGCCATGGACCGACATCTATTCGTTATCTGCGGTCATTTACTTTGCCATCGTCAAGACTACGCCGCCGAGCTCGGTAGCGCGCATGATCAAGGACCCGATCACACGCTTGCAAAATGGCGACTATCCCGGCTTCAGCAAGGAATTTCTGGCGGCGATCGACAAAGGTCTGGCGCTAAGGCCGGCAGACCGGCCGCAATCGATTGAAGAATTCCGTCAATTGCTGGATCTGGAATTATCGCTGCCGATGCCCGACGTTGACCTCGCCACTCCGATCTCTTTACACCGCCAGGGCAAAAAATCGTCAGGCAGCACGGCATCGCCCGCAGCGCTGCCGCAAGCCGCGATGACGAAGAATTTATTAGGTTCGCACTTACGCTGGGCGAGTGCCGCTGCCATCTGCGCACTGGCAGGCGTTGCCTTTTTTCTGTTTCAACCAAGCCCTGAGCCAGATGTTATTCCTATCGTAGTTCATCCGGGCAGGGTGCCGCTGCCGACCGCGGCCATCGCAACCGAATCGGGATTGGCGGCAAACTCCGCTGAGCAGGTACTCGATGACGAAACAATGGCCTGGGAGACCCTGAAACAACAAGATAGCGATGCCACACCACGGCAAGCCAATGCCTTTATCCAGAAGTACCCGGACGGAAAATACCGCGCACAGGCGCGTGGCCGTTTATCAGAGGCGCACACCGGGGGCGTGCCAGAGAATCAGAATGCCGCGGCACCGATGGACGCCAAGCCAGCCGAGGCCAGGCTGGCTGACTCTACCGGTATCGTCACGCTAGCCATCAAGCCTTGGGGTAAGGTTGTGGTGGACGGCAGCACCAAAGGCGTCACGCCGCCATTGAAGAAACTGGTTCTGGCCGAAGGCAAGCATCAGGTACGTGTGATGAATCCCAACTTTCCTGAGCACGCCGTAGAGATCAATGTGACGAAGAAAAAGCCAGGTCAAATCGATTTCGATTTTTCTTCCCCGGCAGCTCTGTCAACAAACAGCCATTAATCAATCAGGCCGCTCAATGACGATAATCTTCGGCCATAGCGGCGGCGCCGCTGCTGCCACCGGCGCTGACCGAGGGTGTCGCCCTCTACAACGACGGCAATCATGGCGGCGCCATCAAGCGCCTCGCCAACGCTCAGGAGATCTGGTCGGCAGATCCGGCTTTCCAGAGCCAAGCATTGAAATACATGGCCTTTAGCTATTGCGTAACGTCCAGTAGAAAACTGTGTCGACAGCAGTTTGAAAAAGCGCTTAAGCCGGATCCGGATTTCGATCTGACGTCGGGACAAAAAGGCCATCCATGCTGGGGGGCGGTCTTCAATCAAGCCAAAAAAGCAGCGGCAATCAAGGCCGCCAACGCAAAGAAACCGGCCGCAGACAGGCTGGCACTAGGTTTTTGATTCTAATCGTCGCGATAGTCGCGCTATTTGAGTGATACACCGCAACTTTTCGGGTAAATTCCATGCAGTAGCCGACATTTTAAAATGTCGCGGCCTGTTAAAAAAACGCTAAGAACCCTCATGCCCCATCCCGTCTACCCGCACCTGCTGGCCCCGTTGGATCTTGGTTTCACCACGCTGAAAAACCGTGTGGTCATGGGCTCGATGCATACCGGCATGGAAGATCGCTTCTTCCACTATGCCAAGCTGGCTGAATATTTCCGCGCCCGTGCCAAAGGCGGCGTCGGCCTGATCGTCACCGGTGGCATCTCACCCAACCGCCAAGGCTGGCTGCTGCCTTTCGGCGGCACCATGAACAGCATCGGCGATATCTTCAATCATCGCCGCCTGACCAGAGCCGTGCACGAAGAAGGCGGCAAGATCGTGATGCAGATCCTGCATTCCGGGCGCTACGGCTATCAACCGCTGGTGGTCTCGGCCTCGGCTATCAAATCGCCGATCTCAATGTTCAAACCACGCGCGCTGACCGAACGCGGGATTCAATCCACCATCAATGCCTATGTGCGCAGCGCGGCACTGGCGCAACGCGCCGGCTACGACGGCGTTGAGATCATGGGCAGCGAAGGTTATCTGCTCAACCAGTTCTTGTCGCCCCGTACCAATCGCCGTCAGGACCGCTGGGGCGGCAGCATTGAAAACCGCATGCGGCTGGCGATTGACATCGTGCAACGCATGCGGGCGGCGGTCGGCAAAAATTTCATCATCATGTATCGGTTATCGCTGCTCGATCTGGTCGAAAACAGCAACACCGGCGACGAAGTCGTCGCGGTAGCGCAAGCGCTGGAAAGCGCTGGCGTAACGCTGCTCAATACCGGCATCGGCTGGCACGAGGCGCGCATCCCGACCATCGTCACCTCGGTGCCGCGCGGCGCCTTCCGCGCCGCCACGGCGCGCCTCAAGCAAGCGGTCAGCATTCCGGTCATCGCCTCCAACCGCATCAACACGCCGCAAGTCGCCGAGCAAATTCTGGCCGAAGGCGATGCCGACATGGTATCGATGGCGCGGCCGTTCCTCGCCGATCCCGAATTCGTCTTGAAAGCGCAGCAAAACCGCGCCGACGAAATCAACACCTGCATCGCCTGCAACCAGGCCTGCCTCGACCACACCTTCCAGAACAAGCGCGCCACTTGTCTGGTCAACCCGCAAGCCTGCCACGAAACCGAACTGGTTTATCGCCCTGTCGTCAAAGCGCGGCGCATCGCCGTCATCGGCGCCGGCCCGGCCGGTCTGTCGGCGGCCAGCGTCGCCGCCGAACGCGGCCACCAAGTCACCCTGTTCGAAGCCGCTGCGCAAATCGGCGGCCAGTTCAATATCGCCAGGCGGATTCCCGGCAAAGAAGAATTCAACGAAACCATCCGCTACTTCCAGCACCGTCTAAAACGCAGCGGCGTCGAACTCAAGCTGAACCAACGCGTCAGCCGCGAGCAATTGCTGGCGCAAGGTTTCGACGACATCATCGTCGCCACCGGCGTCTTGCCGCGCAATCCGCGCATTCCCGGCATCGACCATCCGATGGTGCTATCCTACCTCGACGTGCTGCAACGCAATGCAGCGGTCGGCAAACGCGTCGCCGTCATCGGCGCCGGCGGCATCGGCTTCGACCTCTGCGAATTCCTGCTGCACGACCCGCACCTGGCGCTACCAGTACCGATTGCCAACTGGATGAACGAATGGGGCGTCGATCCGCTGGCCACCCAGGCCGGCGGCCTGCGCCAGCCCGAGACAGTGGTGCCGCTGCGCGACATCCATCTGTTGCAACGCAAGCAAAGCAAAGTCGGCGCAGGTTTAGGCAAGACATCAGGCTGGGTGCATCGCAGCGTCATGCAACGCAACCGCGTACAGATGCTGACTGGCGTCGATTACCAATGCATCGATGACCAAGGCCTGCACATCCGTATCGGCGGCGAACAGCGGCTGCTGGCGGTCGACAACGTCATCATCTGCGCCGGTCAGGAATCGCAGCACGACCTGGTGCCGTCGGAACGCCTGGCGCCGGGCAAACCCGGCGCACCAATCAAGACCAAACCGCAGCAAACCGGCACTCGCTATCACGTGATTGGCGGCGCGTCGTTTGCCAGTGAGCTCGATGCCAAGCGGGCGATACGGGAGGGGGCGGAGTTGGCGGCGGGCTTGTGAGAAATTGCTTGTGTTCATTAAAGTCGGAAGGGGGCGATCCACGCTAAGACGTGAAATGTGTCCTTGCAACAGATCTGACCCCATAGCCTTTTGCTGGTTCTCGGGCCACGTCGCAACTTCTAGCAATATTACAGTACAAGGTAACTACCGGATAAAGGAGCGCCCGTTGTGACGCCAGACCATTTTCTCGCCGCGATCCTGGCCAATCCGATCAATCGCATTATCCTCGATCGCTGGGATGCGCTGGCGCTCCCGGATGCGTGGCTGGTCGCAGGATGCCTGTTCCAGACAGTCTGGAATCTGCAAGCCGGCCGCGCGCCGGAAGCCGATATCAAAGACTACGACCTGTTTTACTTCGATGCCGACGATCTGAGTGAGGCGGCCGAGCAAAATGTACAGGCACGTGTGGATGCTTTGCTGGCCGATCTGGGAGTCAAGATTGAAGCATCGAACCAGGCGCGGGTACATCTTTGGTATGAATCATACTTCGGTCATCCTTACGAGGCGCTGCATAGTACCTGCGATGGCATTGATCGCTTTCTCATTCCCGCGACCTGTGTTGGCGTCCGCCCAGGCTCCATCTATGCGCCAAACGGACTAGCCAAATTGTGTGACGGCGTACTGACGATGAATCCATTGATACCTCACCGCGATTTGTTCGAACGTAAGGCAGCGTCGTACCAGGCGCGCTGGCTGTGGCTTCGGATTCGGTAGACTTGAATGGCGGCGTCAATACAACCTCAGCAGTCGAGGACTGCGCGTAAATTACCCAAGGCTGCGCGACAAGCGCCGCTTCAGACGCGCAAACGACTACCCCCGCGCCACCGCATCAATCGCCAACGCACTCGCATCCTCAGCCCCATGTCCGGCCGCAATCAGCTGATCCATTCTGGCGGCAACCGCAGGTAACGCCGCCATTGGCCGGTCGCCTGTGGTTTCCAGCATCAGGCGCACATCTTTGCGTGCCATCGCCAGCTCGAAGCTTGGGGTGAAATTGCCTTTTGCCATATTCACGCCGCGCACTGCGACCATTGCATTCAGGTCCAGCAGGCTTAGTAGTTTGACGGCGCCTTCGCCTTGGACATCGCTTGCCTGCGCCAGTGTGAGAATGTCGGCCATGACGGCGGAGAGGCCGATGATCATGGCGTTGCCGAAGAGTTTGTTGGCGGCCGCGAGGTCGGCGCGTTCGCCGAGGTATTCGAGGCGCGTGGTCATGTTGGCGAGCTCTGCCTGCACCGTTTCGAACAGCGCTTTCGGGCCGGCGACCAGCATCGAGCCTTGCGCCGCGCGGGCAGCTGCCGGGCCCATGAAAACCGGGCAGTGCAGATGGTTGATGCCGGCCGCATGCAGGCGCTTGGCACGTTCGGCGGTCAGTGCGGGTAGCGTGGTGGCGTGGTCGATCAGGATGGCCTCAGGCGACAGTCCGCTGCGTGCTGCCGAGATGACTTCTTAGACGATGGCATCGTCTTTCAAGACGATATGCACTCTGGATGCGCCACGCACGGCGTCGGCGGGCGTCGCTGCTGCCGTGACGCCGAACGGCGCCAGGGCTTGTACTTTATCGATGGAGCGGTTCAATGCGGTGACTGTGTCGCCGCGTTTTGCTGCGGCTTCTGCGAATGCGCTGCCGAGCAGCCCGGTGCCGAGAAAAGCGATAGTTGCCATGATCGTGTTCCTTTCAAATGACGCTTGCGTTGAGATATCAAGCAGAGCGTTGAAATATAACACCTGAACCATCTGGCAGTTTGACGTCGCTGGTTTTGCGGCGGCTTTGCCGCCGCTGTGCAATGGCCGACGCTACTTTGGTAACCATTTCGGTAACGCCGGCGATTTTGCTTACTTGGCGACGCTCTTGCTTTTGATATTGCAATTTTCTTTCAGGAACTGCAGCGCGCGGGCGTATTTGGGGTCACTGTCGTCGTCCAGATATTCCTCTGCTTCCGGCAGGAATTCGTCTTGCCACAGCGATTGCAGGTTGTCTTTGATCTCAAACGGCGCGGCGCTGGCGATGAAGGCGCATACGGCGTCGCTGTCGAAACCATGTTCACGGACGTGGCGGATCATGGCTCTGGCTTCGGTATCGGAGATTGCCGTCTTGGGCTTGGCGCCGCAGGCGATGCACATGAATATCGTCAAGCGCGAGTAAGGATCTTCCTTGCCTTTGGTGACCTTGTGCCATTCTTTGGAGACCAGCGCATCGAAGTTATCCACCTCGTCCAGAGCGCCTTCCTGGAGGAAGTAACGTGCCTCGATCTGGTTGAGCAGGAGGTCAAGCGGCAGGGTTTGATCGGCCAGCAATGGGGCGTCGTGTTTGTCGATTTCACGACGGATTTTTTCGGCGATATCGCGATGCGTCGGCGGCACGTCGTCGAGCAGCGTTTTGGCAATCTTCCATTTGCTGCCGGGCTTTTGCTGGCTGCGGATCTTGTCGATCAGGCGGGCGAAGCCGAGGCGGCTGGGGAATTCTTCGGCATCGCTCAGGCGCACCAGCAGCGCACTGCGGATCACCGCTTCGGCGCCGATGAAATCGAGATCGGCACGCGCCAGACCAAGATCTTTGGCGAACCATAAGGCCGCTGCCAACACCGCTGCGGTTTCCTCGCGGGCCTTGCGCTCCTTGCGATAGGCGGCCAGAGAAAACGGTTTGGCCAGCGTCCGCTCATCTTGAAATTCTTTCTGTCCCTGACCTTTGGTATCGCCGAAGACCGTCGAATCGGGCATCGCGTGCAGCGCCTTCAACATCTCGTTGCCGCCGCGCGAATGCGACAGAAACGTGTTGTCGCGCAACGATTCCGCAGCTTTTTGCAGATCGCCGTCGAAGGTGTGCTCCAGATAAAGGCTGACCAGGTTGACCACGCGCAGGCGGGCGTTTTCCAGATCGGTTTGCAGATGGCTGGTGCCGAAGAATGCGGCGACCTGCACCGTGCCTTTGGCACCGTCGGCGATAATGCTGCGGCACTTCGCCTGATCGAGAATATGATGCTTGATGCCGTGACTGAGCGCCTTTTCAAAGAAAGGGCGCTTGTCGATGACTTGTAGTTTCCGGAGTTGGTCGGACATGGGATGCTTGAATGCCTGGAACGGTTAAAACGATGCTTACAGCGCCGACTCTTCGCCCGGATCGACAACGCCCGGCGTCGGCTTGGCGCTGGTTTTGTGGGATGCTGGTGCGGATGGTTGGTGGCGATCCGCTTGATCCGTTTGATCCAACTGCTGCTGTTCCAGCATTTCCAGTTCCGCCTCGCGCCGCAGGCGTTCCTTCAGGCGTTTCTTCAGTACCGGCCAGATTTGTTCGAACATGTCCGGGTGCTCGTGCTTGAGCAGCCAGGTCAGTTCTTTCCAGTCGCGGTCGCTGACTTCGGCCTTGTCGACGGCATCGCCTTCTTCGGTGCGGTTGACGTTGAAGGTATCGTAGATAACGAAATGCACCACTTCTTCATCGCGCTCGGAGAGGTAATCGATCAGCGCTTCGCAGCCGCCGTCGACATCGCCGATGGCTTCGATGAACTCACCGGTCTGGGCGTCGTCGCGAAACAGCACCGCATTGATCATGCCGCGCAGACGAACGTGGCTATGATCGCCATATAACCGCTCCATGACGACCGCACGCGCGAACTGTTCCGGTGTTACCAGCAGATTGACGACCGACTCTTTCGAGGTATCGTATTCGCGGATCACGGCCAGCAAGTCTTTCGGCGGCAAGGTCTCCAGCGCCGCGACCAGCGCGTAATCGCCTTCGGTTTCGGCCAGGCTGACCAGTGCGGATTCGGCCCCGGCGATGTCGCCGTTGCGGATCAGGTTTTCTGCTTTTACTATGAGCGCGTTTGTCATGGATTCAATATGTGAAAAATTTTCCGGTTCTTAGCCAAGGCGCTCAAAGCCTTGTTCTTCGAGCCAGTCGGCGCCTTCAACTTCCAGATCGCTGCCATTGTCGTCGTCATCGTTCTCGACGCCTTCAACCGCATCGTCGGACTCGCCATACGCGGACTGGTTATGCGTACCCTGATAGTTGCCGTTGCTTTTCTCGTACAGATATTCAAGGCAAACCGTGGTGATCAGAAAGCGCTCGCCGCCCGGTTCCTGCAAGGCGATGTCGGCCAGCTTTTGTGCCCAGGATTCGAATTGCACAGCGTCGGCGACATCGGCCCAGGAGGGGAAATCGTCAGGTTCGTCGGACGGCAGCATGACCAGCAATTGCGGGTTGACGAAATCGATGCTGCCGTGAAAAGCCACGGAGACCATTTCTGGATCGGTGTCGATCATCGGCATCATCAGCGCAAACTGCGCGCGCTTGCTTTTCAGGCGCGACGTCAGGATGTCGTTGCCTTCGGAATCGCTTTGCAAGTCCTCGATTTCGGCCTGATAAGCCTTGGTCAAGTCCTCAAAAAAAGAAGATAGCATCATTGCAGAACCTTATTGATATAGGTAGTCCAGATTTGTTCGGCGCTTTCCAGCGGGTTTTCCAACAGGCTGCGTCGGCGGTTCTCGTCGTACTCCTGCCGTTTTACCGTATCCGACAACAGATCATAGGCTTCCTGCACCTCGCGAAACCGCGCCGGCGCATCAGGCGAGGCATTGCGGTCCGGGTGAAACTCCGATGCTTTCTTGCGGTAAGCGCTTTTCAGCGCGCTGAGCGCTGCATCACTGTCTATGCCGAGAACGGCGTAATAATCCTTCATGCGTCCTCACACGTTGGTAGCGGCGATCGGCGGCGGATCGTCTTTGTTGCATATTGGGAATGCTTGCTGGGTCAGCGTTTGTTGCCGAACGCATACAAACGCTTCTGGAGAGAGGGCAGAGGATACACCAGCGGCGGCATTAAGTCGATGCCTGGGCGCCGCCAAAACGCTACGCTCAGGGGCCCGGCAAGGAGCGGCCGTAAGCTGCCTGCTGCGCTACAAATCCGCTGAATCCATCCAACAGCGGCAGATACTTCTCGGGAAGCCGTTCCAGCTGCATCAATGCGTGGCAAGTCGCTTCCAATGTCGACAACTGCCCGGGCGTATGGGCCTTGCGTATCAGATAACGCGACGGCGGCAGATCGCGCAGTGCCAGCCTTGGCAATTGCTGTAACAGTGGATTCAAATACAACATCTTGCGGCTCTTGCGCCAGGTGCCGTCCAGCACTATCAGCCGTAATTGTGCCGGTTCCTGCAACAACGCTTGATCCAGCAGCGGCGGCATGGTTAACGGCAAGCCGGGGTCTTCAGGGCTCTCCGGGTATAGCAGTATGTTGTAGAGCGGCGCAGCCGGATTGGCCAATGGTGCCTGCAAGCGCGCCTTTAGCTCTGCTGCGGCAAAGGTTTCGCCAACCATCACCTGACTGCGCGGCAAGCTCAGGTTGAGCAGGCGCACACTGCCTTTGGCGTTATCGACCTCCAGAGGATGTTGCAAAATCAGCAGCTCGACGGCGTTTTCTGTCGGCCTGATCCATTCACAGATGCAGGTCCGCTGCGGGCGGCGGCAAATCGGGCAAATCGGGCGTTTGACAGGTTCTGGCTGCTTCATGGCACAAACAAGTTGGGACTGCGAAAATACGCAGCATGGCGGCTTTGGCTGGCACCGTTCATGCCTGTTCAGATGGCGTCGGGAGTGGCGTTAGCACCGGCGTCAGCGCCGGGATGCTCTGCTGCAGCATGCACACTTCTTCGTGCAGCCATTCGCGCAAGGCTTGCAACGGCTTCCAGTCGCGCAACGTCGGCGGGTAGACCAGGAAGTAGGATGCATACCCGGCGTCCGGCTGCAGCCTTTGCTCGGATAAGCGCACCAGCAGGCCATCGCGTAGTGCATCTGCGACCATGAATTCGCGTCCCAGCGCAATCCCCAAGCCCTGTTCCGCAGCCTGCAACATCAAGCCGGCGTCGTTGAAGCTGGCAACCGGATTGCTGCGCAGTTTAAGACCGCCTTCACGGAACCAGCGATCCCACAAATCGGCATCGCCCAGCAGCGGTTCATGCGCCAGCGCGGCAATGCTGGCACCTTGCAGCCGGCGCGCCGTGGCGGCACAGGCTACCGGCACCAGCGGGCTGTCCAGCAAGCGTTCGTCGCTCAAGCCGGGCCAGCCGCCACGGCCCTGGCGCAGCCCGGCATGAAAACCTTCGCGCTGCAGATCCATGACATGCTGTGACGAGTGCAACTCCAGTGCGATATCAGGATGACGCTCGCGCCAGCGCTGCATGCGCGGCAACAACCAGCGTTGTAAAAAGGAAGGCATCACCGTCAGCCGCAAACGCTGGTGGTTGCCGACAGCGGTGGCAGCGGCCGCCAGCATGCCGGCATCGAGTTGCGCCAGCGCCGATTCAACGCTGCACAACAGCGCCTGACCAGCGTCGTTCAAGACGATACGGCGACCGCGCCGTTCAAACAAAGCAAAGCCAAGTTGTGTTTCCAATACCCCGATCTGCTGGCTGACTGCGCTGTGGGTCAGATGCATTTCAACCGCGGCGGCGCGTAAATTCTGCAGGCGCGCGGCCATGCGGAATACAGGCAGGGTGTGCAGTGGCAGTCGGCTCATGCTGGTAAGCATAGCTGACCAAGGTGGTTAGAACAAGTCGTTTCTCTCCGGGTTCTTGGTCGGTTACTCTAACCAGTATCGAAGCAGCGTTACTTGCCATCGAAACCACCAAGGGAGCACAGCATGAACTACGCAATGACAACTTACCAAATCAATACTTTGCCGTCAGTCCAATCGCCGGCCCCGCAGTCGCGCTCGGCAGGTGTGCTGCGGGCCTGCGGCCGGGCCACCAGACAAATTTACGCATGGTGGCAGCAACGTCTGGCCGTGCCGACGGTGCTGTCGCGGATTGAGATCGGCGGCATGAGCGATCATCTGCTGCGCGATATCGGTTATATCGATGCGCGGCCGCAGCGGGGGCAATCGCACCGGCATCATTAAATTGATTTTGGGGCGGTAATAGTTGCGGTAGTAACAAATCCGCGTGCGCCCTGCATGCCACCGGTATGTATCGCCAGCACCCGTTCATCATCGCCGAATGCTTGTGCCTGCTGCATGCGCCTGATTGCGTGGAATAGCTTGCCGGTGTATACCGGCTCTATCGGCAGATCAAAGGCCTCTGAAAATTCGCCGCAAAACCGGCGCAACTCGCGCGGCGCCTTAGCATAGCCGCCGTGATGTGCATCGGTGATCAGTTGATAGTTTTGATAAGCCGGATAGCCTGCCTGCTGCAACAAGCGGGCGATTTCCTGATGCAGATAGTCGGCGTTTTTCAGCACCGCAATACCGACCACCCGGCTACGCCCGCGCAAGCCCGCCAGGATCCCGGCCAGCGTCGCGCCGGTGCCGCAGGCGAGCATGATCACTTCCGGCATGAACGGCAATTCATCCAGCAGTTCGGCAACGCCGCGCAACGCCTGCGGCGCGCTGCCGCCTTCCGGCAGCCAGACATGGTTGGCGTCGATGGCATCGAGGTGGTGACGCCAGGCTTGTGGATCTTCACGCAGTTGACGATAGTCGTCGCGCGAGACAAAGCTGATTTGCATGCCAAGCCGTCGGCAATCATCCAGCGTTGCGCTATGCGTACCGATGGCACCGCGCACCAGCGCCTTGGTCGGCCAGCCGCCAAGCGCGCCGGCATGAGCCAGCGCGTGCAGATGGTTTGACCACGGGCCGCCCATGCTGACCCACACCGGTTGCCGGTCTTGCCAGGCCTGCAGCGAATATTTCAGTTTGCGAAATTTATTGCCGGACACTTCCGGGTGCAGCAAATCGTCGCCCTTGACCCACACCTTGCGGCCCAGGAAAGCCGTGCTGTCGATGAGTTGGCAAGGCGAGGCAGAATCAGGGAAGGGCATTGGCGCAGTACTTTAAGTAGCAAGGCTTTTAAATCGGCTGCACATCGCGCGCCGCCTCGGCAATCAACTCATAGGAGTGCAGGCGTGCCTGATGATCGAACACATCCGAGACAATCATCAATTCGTCGGCGCCGGTGCGCAACAGGAATCTCTCGATGCCGGCGCGCACGGTTTCTGGCGAACCGATGATCGAACAGGCCAGCATCTGCGATGCCTGGGCTTTTTCCAGTGGTGACCAGTAGGTTTCGATATCGTCAATCGGCGGTTTGCTCAGGCCGCGCACGCCACGCTGCATGTCGGTGAATTGTTGGCGCTAATTGAATCTTGACCCAGCCTGCTGATTGAAATGTGACCCAGGGCTGGTCGCTGCGTTTTGAGTTAGCAGCTGTGGATAAGTCTATCAAACAGTTGGTGTTGAAGCACTCCTTTTT